>NZ_ALVC01000026.1:0-18505 GCF_000293195.2 Sphingomonas sp. LH128 | reverse complement strand
GACGCCGGAATGGCTTCCATCTCGAACCGAAGCGGCCTTGGAAGGGCAACCAGCCCTTCCGGTGGCCGCTTCGGCCCGAGTTGTTTGCCATTCCGGCGCCTCAATGGTGCTGTTTATGAGTTTACGTCCTAGATCGAAAGCATGCCGCGGCGCACGGCCTCCATGACGGCATGTGTCCGATCCGAGACGCTTAATTTGGTAAAAACGCTCTTGAAATAATGCTTCACGGTCTCTTCCGAGATACCCAGGCGTTGCGCGATTTCACGGTTGCCGTTGCCTTTCGCCGCTTCCTCGAGGACCTGAGCCTCGCGCGGGGTCAGATCGCGCTCTCCGACATGGTTGGCGATTTCAGAAGCGACCGAACCATCGATGAACCGCTTACCGGCATGGACGTCCCTGATGGCCTGAACGATGACCTTCCGGGCATTGCTCTTGAGCATGTATCCGGCCGCACCCATCTTGAGTGCTCGCGTAGCGGACGCATCGCCAGCATAAGTCGATAATACGATGATCCTTGCGGTGGGATCATCGGCGAGGATAGTGGCGATGGCCTCCGCGCCGCTCGCCTTCGGCATCTGCATGTCCATCAACACGACGTCGGGCCGAAGCTGGGTGAACTGATGCGCTGCTTCGATGCCATCACCGGCCGTTCCGGCGATCGATAGATCGTCCTCGTTTTCGATGATCGCGCTCAATCCTTCGCAAACGATTGGGTGATCATCGACCACCAGGACACGGATCATCGGTGAAACTCTGAGGAGAACGCAGTACAGATATTTGCCTCGGGCAACGGGCAGAGACAACTGTAATTCCGTCTGCAAAGTGGTGCCTGGGCGACGTCACGGGTCTACAGCCGCTCGTAGCGTACAGAGCGCTTATACACTTTGAACCGAATCTCGAAAGATTGCGAAGCGGGGCCAGGAACAAGGGACACTCCTTCCTGGCCCCGCCTCGCGTTCCCGCCGCTCCTGAATTCAGGAGCGGCGGGAACGGTCACCTCGTCAAGACTTAGAAATCGACCTTCGCACCGACGCGCAGGTAACGGCCCATGAAGAGACGGTCCTGCCAGGCCGGGTTGAACTGGTAGAGGCCATAGCCCGCGTTCGGATCGTACTTGGGCTTGCCGTCAAGAACGTTCAGCACGTCGAAGTACAGCTTGAAGCGGTCGGCGACCTTGACTTCGCCGTGTGCGTCGAGATCGAAGGTGCTCGGGCCGTGGCACTGCACCGGATCGCCGTTGCCGTACGTCAGCAGCTGACCGTTATCGCCGCTTTCCGCGCAGTTCTTGTAGACGCCGCCGGCATCCGCCGAAGTCGACGAATAGCCGCTGGTGTAGTTTGCTGTCAGGGTCAGGCTGGCCTTGTTGTTGAAGTCCAGCGTATTCTGCCAGGTCACGCGGAAGCGCGGGGCGCCCGAGCACGAGGTCAGGTTGCAGCCGCCCAGCGAACCGTCATAGCGCCAAATCGTGGTGCTGCCGTCGGCCTCCTGGTTCTCCTGCTGGAGACGGATCAGATACGAGGCGTTGGCCTTGCTCTGCCAGGTGATCTTGTCGCTGAGGTAGATGCGCGCATCGGCCGAGAAGTCGATGCCCGAACCCATCATCGCGTTCTGGTTCTTGAACGAGCTGACGACCTGGCCCAGCAGCGGCAGCGCATCCGGGTTTTGCGGATCCGCCTGCCCCGGAAGCACGGTGACGCCCGGCAGGTTCACGACGCCGTTGTTGGCGTAGTATTCCTGGATCGCGTCGCCGATGCTGACCGAGGTGATCAGGTTCTTGATCTTGGTGTGCCAGTAATCGAGCGTGAACGTGATGTTGCGGGTCGGCTGCAGCACTGCGCCCAGCGTGTACGAGGTCGACTTCTCCGCCTTCAGGTCGGGGTTCCCCGAATTGGTCGAACCCGGCGAATATGTACCTGCATAATAGGCGGGGTTGCTCTTGTGAGCGTCGCAGAAGGCGGCATAGAGCGCCTGCGTGCAGTTGATCTGCGAGCTCTGGTAGCCGGTAGCGGGCAGCTGGAACGATTCGTTCAGGTTCGGGGCACGGAAGCCCTTGGAGAACGTGCCGCGCAGCTTGAGCTGGTCGACGGGTTTGAACTCCGCCTCGAACTTGGGCGAGAAGTTCTTCTGGCCGGTCGAGTAGTGGTCATACGATCCGTCGAACTTCATGCGGAACTGGTCCACGATCGGCACGGAGATTTCGTACGAGGTCGACCAGATATCGCGGTTGCCCTTCACGCCCACGGCATTGATGCCGTAGTAGCGCGCGTAGGGATTTTCGTTGTCCGGGGCGTTCGAGCTGGGGTTGTTGATCGACTCGTAGCGGTACTGGCCCGCGACGGCGATGTTGACCATGCCGCCCGGCAGTTCGAACACGTCCTTGCTGAGCGTGCCGATGACCTGCGCCAGCTTGGAGGTGGCGCGCTTGTTCTGGTCGGGGAAGATCTGCTGGCGGGCTTCAGCCGAATTCGCCGAAGGATCGACGAAGTTGTAGGTGCCCTGGGCGATGGCGTTGGCCAGGCCCTGCAGGTAGATGTAGCCGGTGTTCTTGACGTCCAGCGTGACTTCCGAAGCCGTCGCGCCGACCGAGTAGTTCCAGCCGTCACCGAAGCTGCCGTTGATGCCCGCCGCGATGCGATAGGTCTTGGCGTCGGTGTAGGTGCGGCGCGGCTGGTCGGGCATGCCGCTCAGACGAGCGAGCTGGCCCTGCGCGGCGTAAGGGTTGTTCGGGTTCAGCGTGCCGTTCGAGGCGTTGCAGCCCGTCGCCAGCAGGTTGCCGCCAACGACCGACGCGGTGCCGGTGGGGCAGACGTAGACCGGCAGGAATACGTTGGTCGCGGCGATCTGGGTGCCGCCCGCTGCGGTCTGGCCCGCCCAAGACGAGTTCACGTTCTCGTTGGCGGTCTTCACGTTGTAGTAGTTGAGCGCGATGAAGGCCTCGGCATTGCTGCCGACCTTCACCGTGCCGCGCAGCGACGCGCCCTTGCGGGTCGTTGCGGCCGTGTACATGCTGTAGTCGTTGACGAGGTCCTGCTGGCAGACCACCGACGGCGCGTTGTTGACGCCGTTGTTCGCGTTCGCGGTCGAAGCCTGCTGGCCGGGGGTCAGCGTCTGCGCGGTCAGGCCACCGCAGCCGGCGCCTGCGTTGAGCAACTGATACGAGCCATTGTAGAGGATCGCGGGCTTGTCGCCGGTGCTGTAGACCGGAACGTAGTTGCCATTGGCGTCGATCGTGGTATGGGTGGACTGGCCGAAGTTGACAGTGGTCGACTGGAAGCCATTGTAGCTGCCGTCGGCCTGGATGCCGTTGCGGATCGAGTTGGTCAGGCAGCCCTGTTCGGCGGTGCCGCAGATGCTGCTTTGGTCGGCAGTGCTCCAGGGCCCGCTGCGGTCGCGCAGGTACAGCGAGTCGTTGTGCTGGTACTCGGCGCTGGCATAGATGTTGAAGCCCTGATCGTTCAGGTCGCCATAGCCGTAGGTCGCGTTGATGCGCTGCTCGCCGCCGTCGCCGCGCTGCGAGATACCCATCGAACCGTCGAGGTGCAGGCCCTGGACCTGGCGCTTGGTGATGACGTTGACCACACCGGCGATCGCGTCCGAACCGTAGGTTGCCGAGGCGCCGTCAAGCAAGGTGTCGATGCTCTGCACCGAGCTGCTGGGGATCGAGTTGATGTCGACGATGTTGCGCTGGGTGTCGTCCGCCAGCGGGTAGTACGCGGTGCGCATGCCGTCGAACAGGGTCAGCGTGTAGGCGTTGTTGAAGCCGCGAAGCGAAGGGGCGGTGGCGCCGGTGGTGAAACCGTTTGCCGACCAACTGGCGGGGATCGTGCCCGCATTGTTGGCGGTCAGCGACTGCAGTGCGTCCGATACCGTGGTAATGCCGCGCTTGCTCAGATCGTCCGCGGTGACCGATACTACCGGCGAGGCAGTGGCGGCGGCCGGATTACGGGTGATCGAACCGGTGACGACGATGGTGTTCTCTTCGCCTGCGTCGGCAGCCTGGGGGGCGGCGTCCTGGGCATAAGCAGTACCGCACAGCAACGCGAATGCGGTCAGGCAAGTCGCGCTGCGCAGCACGGCCTTCTGGGGGGGTGTCTTCAAGTCTACGTTCCTTGTCCTTTACCCCGGCAAGATGTGTGACCAAGCTCGCCGGAAGTGCGGTCGATGCCGCTCAGAGCGCGCGTGTTTACGCTCATGGGGAGCCCTCTAGCCCCGGCTCGCCAACGCTTTCAAAGAAGATTTCCCAATGATTGCTTAATGTTGCAGTTAAGTTGCAATTTTACAACATAGATACAAAAAGTGTCATAAGCAGCTTGGAGGCCGTCTGAACCTAGCCAGAACGAAAATGCAAAAATGACCTGTTATCACCATCAGTGCGCGCACTTTGGATGCCGATTCCTGCAATCGGACGTATGACGATGCAACTGAGATGGTATCAGACAGGGTGCTCTCTACACCTATGATCTGGCGAGGCGATGAGCCTCTTGAGGCTTTCACGAATCTACGCGCACTCATCGATGCAAAGCGGCACAATGAGGCTGCACTGGGCGGTAATCCTTCAGGGCAAGAATCTGCGTTGCTCGATCAGGAAGCGACTATTCTTGAGAATTTCAGGCGGCTCGGTTCCGGCCAGGGCACCGCTGATGGGAGCCACGACGAGGCATTTGCTCCGTGAGATTGGCATGGAACGTCGGGTGGTGCTCTCCCGGTAAGTGGCCCTTCGTGCAGCGTGCGCGCGCTAACGAACGATAACGGGCGTTCCGCAATGACCGCAGCCACAATCCTGCCTGTCATTCATCAACGGAGGTTGCGATGAAGCACGATGTGGCTTTCTCAAGTGCCGGCCGCTCGTTACAATCCTTGCCATCACCGTGGAGGGCGATGCCAATGGTGCGCCGCATCCCGATCCGCCTGCTTACCGCGCGAAGTTTGCAGGACCCTATTAGCACCGGCTGATCGCGAGTGGCGTCGGTCACAACCAGCCGCGGGAAGCGCCGGTGGCATTTGCCAAGACAGTCCTCGATGTCGGCAGGATGGGCGCATGATCCGTATCTCGTCCTGCATTCTTGGCGCCTCATTCGTCTTGCTGGGTGCCTCCGGGGCGGCCGGAACTGTGCGATGGGAAGCCGATGCCGCGCCGGTCTATGGCGTGCCTTCCCGCCGGATGCCGCGACTGGAAGCTCATCAGCGTTGCGCATGAGGCGGGGAAGAACGATGATATCCGGGCCACCCTCGGAAACGCCATCGCGGTGCGCGCCTATCGCAAGGGCATCCACTCGTTCCCCGATGGCGCGGTGATCGTCAGGCCGGTGTGGCGTCACGAATCTTCGCCGCGCAACGATGCCGTGTTTCCTGCGCCGCAATCCTTCGTAGCGGGTGAACCCACCAATGTGCAGGTTAGCGTCAAGGATGCTCGCCGCTGCGCAGCTAGTGGTGGATGGGGTTACGGCCAGTTCGACAATCACATGCCTAACTCCAATGAAGCTCTGATCCGTTCCTGCGCCGCTTGTCATGCAAAGCCGACGCGGGCGCCGATCGGGTCTTTATGGTATACTCGCGCTGCGGTCCGGCAAGCCGTGGGCGATTGACGCGCCGCTGGGGGAATGGGGCACCGCATCGGCGCGCTCGATCAGTTGCGCCATGAAGTGCATGGCGGCCGGGGGAATGTTTCGGTCGGCATCGCCATAGACGAACCATGACGGCATATGCTTCCATGCCGGTTGGGCAGAGGGTTCGGAAAGTACCGCATCCATCACGGGAAGCTGCCCGGCGGCCATCAGTCGAGCCTGCGCCGCAGGCACGTCGGCGGCGAACTGGGCAGGGAAGAGCTTCTGCTGAATGTCCAGGTCGTTGGCTCCGCCCGGCAGCGTGCTGCCGGGGAACCTGCCGATCAGACCGAGTGCGGTCTCGCCCGCCTCTGGAGCGAAAGCGGCGACGTAGACCAGCCCCTTCACGTTAGCCGCGCCTTCCGCAACCTCGCTGATCACCGATCCGTCGTAGGAACGGCCCAAAAGCACGACTAGCCCGGCGGTCGCTTTCGTCACGCCCGCCACGATCTCGGCATCGACATGCACGCCGCGCTTACCCTCGGCTGTTCAGGAACATTGGGACTTTATAACCAACCGAAGTCGGGCTTCTCGGTAATGCGAATTAATCGCATCATGGAGGACGACGTGACGTACTGGAAAACGAGCGCTTGGGGAATTTTTGTAGCAAGCACCCTCGTGGCGGCGCCCGCTTGCGCGGATGAACCCCTGTTCGGTTACATCTACACGACCGATACCCTGCCGAAAGACCAATCGGAGGTAGAACAGTGGGTTACGCTGCGCGAGGGTCGTTCGCAGGGGGACTTTCACCTGCTGCAGACGCGCACGGAAGTTTCGCACGGCGTCACGGACAATTTCCAGTTGTCCGGTTACGCCAACCTGGCTTACGCGAACGTGAAGGGCAACACGCCCAGCGGCGATACAGTGCCGCCCGAAGTGTTTGCCGACTTCGCCTCGGACCCGGCTCGACGCTTCAGCAAGGCACGTCTGGAATCCGTTTCCGTCGAAGGAATTTACCGGATTTCAAGCCCCTACACGAACGGCGTCGGGGTCGCGCTCTATCTGGAACCCTCGATCGGTCCGCGCACGCGCGAGATGGAGGCGCGATTGATTCTTCAAAAGAATTTCCTGGACGACAAACTGGTCTTCGCGGCCAATGCAACGCTGGGCTACGAGTGGCGCAAGCTGCTCGGCGATTCAAGCGCAGATCCCACCTCTGAAGAATTCGTTACGCATTGGGACAAGGAAACCGACGTCAATTTCGGTTTCGCTGGAAGTTATCGTTTCACGTCGAACTGGTCGGTCGGCGGCGAATTGCAGAACGAGCGCGAATGGGCAGGGCTCAATCCATTCAAGGCCTCCAACCGCACCAACCAGGCCTGGTACCTTGGACCGACGATGCATTACGGCGGCCGGCACTTCTTTGCGACGTTCACGACGCTGTTCCAGATGCCGTGGGCGAAGGACTACGCTAATCCTGCTGCCGAGAGCTTTGTCGTCAACGGTATCACGAATGCCGACGACTTCGAAAAGTATCGTTTCCGTCTCAAGGTCGGATATTATTTCTAGGACCGCGCCATGGCACATTTTTCCTATCGCATCCTTCCGCTGGCGACGCTCACCCTGGCTGCACCAGCGCAGGCGACCGTATACCTGACGGTCGAGCAGGCGCAGAACCAGATGTTCCCGCGCCAGGCCCTGACGCCGCAATTCCGCACGTTGACTGCCGAACAGGTCGCGGCGATCCGCAAGGCATCGGGGGAAAATCCCCTGTCGCACAATCTTCGCGCCTGGCGCGCGGCGGACGGCGGCTGGTTCATCGTCGATGAAGTGGTGGGCAAGCACGAGTTCATCACCTATGCTGTGTCGTTGGACGGCAGCGGGGCAGTGCGCGATGTCGAGATACTCGACTATCGCGAAGCGTATGGTGGTCAGGTCCGCGATCCGCGATGGCGACAGCAGTTCGTCGGCAAGCGGTCGGGTCAGTCGTTGAAGCTCGGCGGCGACATCAAGAATGTCTCCGGAGCGACGCTTTCCTGCAACCATATCACCGACGGAGTGAGGCGCGTGCTGGCGACTTATGCCATCGTTCTTGCACATGCGTGAAGAAAATGCCCGGCGGTGCCGACCGATCCTGGGAACTTTCGTCGAGATCGCCGTCCCGAAAGTGGCGGCAGCGGCAATCGATTCCGCATTCGCCCGGATCGAGCACATCCACCCGCGGATGTCCTTCCATTCGGAGGGCAGCGATCTGGCCGCATTGCGCAAAGCACGCCCCGGCGCCGGCGTGGCGGTTGACACGGCGACGATAGAGGTCCTGCGGCTTGCACAGGACCTCTATCGTCGCACTGATGGCGTGTTCGATGCGGCGGTGGGCACCCGGCTGGTAGAATGGGGCTTCCTGCCCGAACCCAACGGGTATCGGGACAAGGAATGGGACGGCGGCATGCTCGATGTGGAAATCCTCGACGAAACACACGTGTCAGTTTCCCGGCGCGTTTTGTTGGACCTTGGCGGCATCGCCAAGGGATATGCGGTCGATTGCGCCGTGGATGCTTTGATGGAAGCTGGGGCCTCGTCTGGAACCGTCAATGCCGGGGGCGATCTGCGGGTCTTCGGGGAATGGGAGGAAATCGTGCACCTGAGGGAAGCCGATGAAACGATTGGCGGCTCTCTTGCCGTTCGGAATGCGGCCCTGGCGAGTTCGAGCAATCTTCACGACCGCCGCCGGCATCACGCAGGTGCAACCAGTCCCCATGTCCTGCGGCAAGCCCCGGTACTGGCCGACAATGCCGTGACTGTCATCGCCGATCGGTGCGTCATCGCCGACGCCATGACCAAAGTCGCTCTTGCATCCCCGGCGATGGCCGAGCGCGTTCTTGCCGACTTGAATGCCGAACTGATCGACCGACGCGCTTTGAGGGTGCTCCACTGATGCTGCATCTCAAGACCGCCAAGCTCGCACGCTGGCAAGTCCGCCTCTTGTGCTGGGGCTGCGCTGCCCTCTGGATCAGTGGCGTAGCGTGGCTGCTGCTGCACAACTTCATCCAGGTGCAGAGCGACTTCGGCCCCGAAGCCAACCCGCTGGAACCGTGGATGCTGCGCATTCACGGCGCCGCCATGCAGATCGTGCTGCTGGGGCTCGGAAGCTTGCTGGTCGTGCACGTCTGGCGCGGCTGGACATACAGGAGCCAGCGGGCGCTGGGCATTTCGTTGCTGAGCGTGGCCGGGCTGCTCATCGTCAGCGGCTTCATGCTCTATTATGTGGGGGACGAGGATTGGCGAGGGGTGACGAGCACCGCACACTGGATCGTGGGGATCCTCGCCTTGCCGATGTTCCTGCTGCACTACTTTCAGGGCAAGCGTATTCGACGGGGGTAAACGCTCTTTTCGTACGGCCTCGTTGTTGGCACACGGGGCTGGCGTGCGGGGCCCCGGTTAATCACCGCCGCAGGGTGAAACTGCAGGAGTTTGCTATCGTGCGCGCACTTCTGGCTGAAGACGATCCGGCAACGGCCGTTTTTGTCAAACGCGGCCTCGCCGCCTGCAGCATTGCGGTCCATATGGTCGAAAGCGGCCTGGAAGCAATCGAGGCTGGAACCGGCGAGAGTTTCGACATCGTAATCCTCGACCGCATGCTTCCAGGGCTGGAGGGGCTGGATGTCCTCAGAAAACTGCGCGAGGCGGGGGTATTGGCACCTGTCCTGGTGCTCACGGCCAAGGGCGGCATCGCGGATCGCGTAGCCGGGCTGGATGCAGGCGCGGACGATTATCTCGTGAAGCCTTTTGCTCTGGCAGAACTGGTCGCGAGAGTGAATGCCCTGCTGCGTCGCCCGCCGATCAACTCCGCGGTGACCCGTCTGGAAGTGGGCGATGTCGTGATCGACATGCTGCGCCGGGAAGTGACGCGTGGACGGCGTCCCATCCACTTGCAGCCGCGCGAATTCGGTATCCTGGAAGTGCTGATGCGCAACGCCGGCAAGGCGGTGACCCGGACCATGATACTCGAGCAGGTATGGGGATTTCATTTCGATCCTGAGACGAACATCGTCGAAAGCCATCTCAGTCGGATGCGTTCCAAGCTTCGCGAAGGGTTCCATTGCGATTTGATCGAGACCGTCCGGGGCGTGGGATATCGCATGCGCATCGATGCCTGACATCCGCTCAAGCGCCGCATATCGGATTGCATTCTCCTACGCCGGGGCATTCGCGGCTGCGATCCTGGTCTTGGGCACGGCCGTCTATTTCGCCGCCGATGCGCAATTCCGGCATCAGCGCGACGGAGTGATCGCCGAAGAACTCGAAGATCTTGCGCAGGAAGGACTGGATGCCGCTCTTATCCGCGAGATCGAGCGACGCGAAGCGTGGCGAACCCGGCATGCCTTCAGCTACGCGCTGTTCGCAACCACAGGCCGACGGCTGGGAGGGCATGCTGCGTTCGCCAAGCCGGCGGTTGGTTTCACGACCGCCCGATTGCCAGGAATGCGCGATGAGGATGGCACGATCCGCATCAAGGCGGTTACGCTTTCCGACGGCAGCAGGTTGGCGGTGGGGCTCGATTCAGTGGCGATCGCGGCGATCGATCGCACCATCCTCGCACTGTTCGGCGGTGCATTCGTACTGGTACTTGCGACCGGAGCCATCGGCGCCGTGCTGCTTGGCCGTTATCTGGTGCATCGACTGTCGGTCGTGACCGAAACCGCCAACGCCGTCGTCGCCGGCGATCTAACCCGTCGCATTGCCGTCAGCGGCCGACAAGATGAGTTCGACAGGGTCGCTTGTGCACTCAACGCCATGCTCGATCGCATCGCAGGATTGATGGAGAACTTGCGCCAGGTATCCAGCGACGTGGCCCATGACCTTCGCACCCCGCTGCTACGGCTGCGCGGCGAACTCGATCAGGTCGGGCAAACCGAAGGAGCCGTTGAACGGGCTATAGCGCAGGGCGACCATCTTCTTCGACTCTTCAGCGCCATATTACGCATAACCGAAGTGGAAGGCGGCGGCCTGAGTAGAGGGTTTGCGCGGATCGATTTGTCCGCGCTCGTCGAAGTTGTCGCCGATGGTTTCCAGCCCGCTTTACTGGACTGCGGGCAAGAGTTGATATGGGCGATCGAGCCCGATATTCACGTGGCTGGCGACCGTGAACTTCTCGCGCAGGCGGCCAGCAACATTCTCGACAATGCGCGCATTCATACGCCGCGAGGAACACAAATCCGCCTCTCGTTACGGCAATCGGCCAGTTTCGCCCTGGTTGAGATAGCGGACAATGGTCCTGGCGTTTCCGACAAGGAACGATCGGCCCTGGTCCGCCGCTTCTACCGTGGCGAAGCGAGCCGGACGACGCCGGGTAACGGTCTTGGGTTGAGCCTGGCGGCGGCGGTTGCGAGTGCCCATGGCGGTGAAATCAGACTGGAAGATAAAATGCCGGGGCTGGGCGTAACGATAGCAATACCCATCGGCACCTTGTGATTGCGCGGCCATGGGAACCCAAGGCACACTTTTCTGCCGTAGTTCAAAACGTATTATTCAAACGTCGATGAAGGTAGTTCTCGTCAAACCCGGCTATCTGAACGCGTTTTGTCGGATTAATAATGTTCGGACTGCCGCGATTTAGCTCCGTCGCTCCGCGCAGCTGCAATTCCTTGAGTACCCTGTTAATGTGCACAGCCGTCATTCCGAGCGCATCCGCAAGTATCAGCTGGGATAAGGGAAATGCAAAACTGTCGTCGTCAGCCAAGCCGATACTCCTTGCGCGGACATAGAGTTCGCACATCAGGTACGCCGCGCGCTCGATGTTGCTGCGGCGTCCCATGCTGACGATCCAGGCCCGCATTGTCGCCTCGTCGATGGGCTGCGCTGCGTACATGGCCCGCGCGATGTTCGGATAATCATCCAGTATTTCCTGCATTTCGGATCGCGAGATAGTGGCTATCATCGCCGGGGAAATTGCCTGGATGCTGTGGTCCATCTCCGCCAGAATATTCACGTGAAGATAGCATGAGTCGCCAAGCATCAGGAATGCCATCACCTGCCGCGTTCCACTCGGCAGAATCTTGTAGCGGCAAGCCCAGCCTTCAAGCAATACGAACACCGGGCCGGGTCTGTCACCTTCGCGGATTACATCCTGCCGAGCGGCATATTTCCGACTTCGCGCCGTGACTGCTTCCAACATTGCGACATCATCGGGCGCCAGCTCGACCAGTTCACTGAGTTTGTTCACGAACCTGTTCGCACCCTCATCGCATACACGGACATCTCAAAATTAAACATTGATAAAAGTTATTGTCATTTGTTGATTTATGCGGTGGAATCCAAGATGGCGGTTGTTGTGCTTGGCCCCGTCGTCGAGTCAGACGCAGAAGCCAGCACCCATCGTGTTCGACAGGCGCCAGGCCAGCACTTTGCGGGTCGCCCAATCCATGATCGCTACCAGGTATAGGAACCACGCCGCATCGGGATGTAGGTCCCGTCGGCGCACCACACATGATTGGGCCGCTCAATCGCCAGCTTGTGCAGCAGGTACGGATAGATCCGGTGTTGTGGATGCGGATCGCTGGTAGATCGGTGTCAGGCCCATCTTCCCCATCAGCCGCCGCACCCGCCGGCGACCGACATCATGCAGAAGTCGGACCATCTGGCGGCTGCCATACCATGGGCAATCAAGAAACTTCCGCCGTGTCGAACAGGGTGACGCCGCTATCATAAGCCGCGCGTATGACGCGGATCATCTCCGCACGGTCTGGAATGGTCGTCTGATAGGTCCGGTGCATGTTCTGGACACCGAGACCGACGGCGGAGACCTCAAGCGAGCCCAGTTTGCGACGATCGCCGGCCTGGTCCGCCTTGCCTGGGGCCGTTGCTGCGGTGGCGCTGGCTGCCCTGCCTGTACCCGCGCCGAGCGCCGCGAGGGCAACGCCCGTACCGGCCACGCCGGCTGACCTGCCCTGATGCTGCTTCATCTGACATGGTTTCGCCTTTCGATCAGAGCTTGCGGGTGCCGAGCCATTTCACCATCGCCGGATCGCGATGGTCGAAGAAGCTGCTGGCCTTCTGGTCGAGCGTGGCGATCGCGGCGATATCCTCGTCATCGAGGGCAAAGTCGAAGATCGCGAAGTTCTCGGCCATGCGCTCCTTACGGACCGACTTGGGGATCGCGACGATACCGCGCTGGTTCAGCCAGCGCAGGACGACCTGGGCGGTGCTTTTGCCGTGCTTAGCACCGATCGAGGCGAGCAACTCGTTGCTGAACAGTCCGTTCTTGCCTTCGGCGAAAGGTCCCCAGGCCTCCGCCTGAACCTTGTATTCCTCGAGCAAGGCATGCGCCTCGTCCTGCTGGTGGAAGGGGTGAATCTCGATCTGGTTGACAGCGGGCGCGATCTCGTTGTGCAGCACGAAATCCAGAAGGCGATCGGGATAGAAGTTGCTCACACCGATGGCCCGGATGCGGCCTTCGCGGTGCAGGTCCTGCATGGCCCGCCATGCGCCGTAAACGTCGCCGTAGGGCTGATGGATCAGCCAGAGGTCAAGATAGTCGAGCTGCAGCTTGTTGAGCGAACGCTCGAAGGCCGCCTTCGCGCCGTCATAGCTGGCGTCCTCGATCCACAGCTTGGTGGTGACGAACAGCTCGCGGCGGTCGATGCCGTGCCTACGGATGGCGTACCCGACGGCTTCTTCATTGCCATAGGACGTGGCGGTATCGAGCAGGCGGTAGCCGACATCTATGGCGTCACGCACGCTGCGCTCGCATTCTGACGGATCGGGAACCTGGAAAACGCCAAAGCCGAGGCTGGGCATTTCCACGCCGTTGTTCAACGTGACGCTGGGAACGGATTGGGACATGGGAAATCCTTAGTTTCAAATCAGCGATTGACGAGGCTCTGCGCGGATGCCGGATAGCGCTCGCCCACCAGTTCGATAGCGGTCAACGCGTCGCGAATACGGGCCAGATCAGGCTCGCTCAGTTCCAGGGCGACAGCACCGAGGTTTTCTTCAAGCCGGTGCAGCTTGGTCGTGCCGGGAATCGGCACGATCGAGGGGCGCTGGGCCAGCAGCCAGGCCAAAGCCACCTGCGCGGGGGTTGCGTTCTTCTCGGCCGCGAGGCTCGTGACCAGTTCGACGAGAGCCCGGTTGGCCTCAAGGGCGTCGGTCTGGAAGCGCGGAACCGTGCTGCGGAAGTCATCCTTGGCGAACACCGTATCGGCGCTCATCTTGCCCGTCAGGAAGCCTTTGCCCAGCGGAGCGAACGGGACGAAGCCGATCCCGAGTTCATCGAGCACCGGCAGCAGTGCATTCTCCGGCTCGCGCCAGAACATCGAATATTCGCTCTGCAGCGCTGCCACCGGCTGCACGGTATGGGCACGGCGGATCGCATCTATCCCGGCCTCGGACATACCGAAATGCTTGACCTTGCCCGCTGCGATCAGGTCTTTCACGGTGCCTGCCACATCCTCGATCGGCACGTTGGGATCGACGCGGTGCTGATAGAACAGATCGATGCTGTCGGTGCGCAGGCGCCCCAGCGCCTCGTCGGCAACCTGGCGGATACGCTCCGGGCGGCTGTCGAGGCCCTGCGCCGGAACGCCGTTCACGAAGCCGAACTTGGTTGCGATCACCACCTCGTCGCGGATTGGCTCCAGCGCCTCGCCCACCACTTCCTCGTTGAGACCGGGGCCATAGGCTTCCGCCGTGTCGAAGAAGGTCACCCCTCGCGCGTAGGCATCGCGGATCAGCGTTACTGCTGCGCTGCGCTCCATCGGGGGGCCATAGCCGAAGCTGAGACCCATGCAGCCAAAGCCGATTTCCGAAACTTCGAGGCCAGTACGGCCGAGTTCACGTGTTTTCATGGGAACTGTCCTTTGTTCAAGCGGCGCCGGTGGCGCCCAAGGGTCTGGTTTGTGAGACTTTGTCTGCGGCGACGATCGTGGTGAGCACCACCAGCAAGGCGAGAACCAGCATCACCGTGCCGGTTTCGAACGCGGCGCCAATGCGCCTGACGGCGAAAGCCTGTCCCTGAAGCCCAGCGCTTGCGACGCCCGCGACCGCGACGAGGACGCTGAGACCAACGGAACTGCCGATCTGGTGCGCGACGTTGACGGCCCCCGAGGCAGCGCCTGCATTCGCGTTATCCACCCCGGCCACGCCCGCCGACGTCAGCGGGCTGAGCGTCAGGCCCTGGCTCACGCCAATCAGCAGCATCGGCAGTGCGACCCCCGCAATGTAGGGTGAGCCCGCGTCCGCGAAGCTCAGCCGCGCCATACCCGCGATACCGATGACGATGCCCACGACCATCAGGCGGTTCGCGCTGAACGTCTTGACCAGTCGGGGAAATGCAATGGCGAAAGGCACATGGAGAATGGTCGCCGGGATGAACGCGAGACCGCTTTTTGCCGGGCCGTAGCCCTTCACCTCCTGCAGGTAGAGGGTCGTAAAGAAGAAGAACCCGACCATGGCGGCCAGATAGAGCACCCGGGCAGCATAGGCGCCCGAACGCACCCGGCTCGAAAAGAGATCCAGCGGCAGGATCGGTTGGGCAGCGCGACGCTCGATCATGACGAATACGGCGATGAGCACGACCGCTGAGGCAATCGACACGATCGTGATCGGATCACTCCATCCGTTTTGCGCCGACCGGATTAAGCCGAAGACCAGACCACCTATGCCCAGCGTGGAAGTGAGGGCGCCAAGCAGATCGAAGCGACCTGTGTGCTTTGGCGTCTCCTCGATACAGCGATAGGACGCGATGATAAGGCCGATGCCGACTGGCAGGTTGATGTAAAACCCGGCGCGCCAGGACACCCATTCGGCCAAGACGCCGCCAAGGACCAGTCCGACCGTCGCCGATGCACCTGCGGCCGCCGCATAATACGAAACGGCACGAGTGCGTTCATGACCTTCGGCGAAGTTAGTTTGAAGCAGGGCCAGGGTCGAAGGCGCCAGAACGGCTGCGCCAAGGCCCTGGATCGCCCGCCACCACAGCATCCAAGTGGCTGACGGCGACGCACCGATTGCGAGGGATGCCAGCGTGAAGATGGCAAGGCCCGTCACGAACATCCGCCGCCGTCCGAGGATGTCTCCCGCGCGCGCGCCCAGCAGCATGAAGCCCCCGAAAGTCAGCGTGTAGGCGCTCTGCACCCAGGCGAGATTGGCCTCGCTGAAGCCAAGCTGGTCGTGGATCTTGGGCAAGCCGGTTAGCACGACCGAGATGTCGAGAACGATCATCACGTAGCTCACGAGGATGATCGCCAGAATGGCGCTCTTGTGCGGTTCGCCGGAAGGTTGAAGGCGCTGCGTCATTGTGAGGTCGATCCGAAGGTTCGTCAGGCTGCCCGGCAATCCGGCACAGGCAGCACGGGGAATTGTCGGTTTGGATATAGCCTCAGCACCGGAATGCGATTAGGCGCCATAATCGGCATGTCGCCATAAGGTGGTCTAATCAATGGCAGGCGAGAACTACAATGAGCTGGCGGCTTTCGTGATGGTAGCTCGCGAACGCAGCTTCACGCGCGCGGCGGCTCAGTTGGGTGTTTCTCAGTCGGCGCTCAGCCAGACGATTAGGGGGCTAGAGGAAAGACTGGGCCTGCGCCTGCTGACCCGAACGACCCGCAGCGTCTCACCAACCGAAGCGGGTCACCGCCTGTTCGATACTGTGGCGCCGCGTTTTGAGGAGATCGCACAGGAACTGGCCTCGCTCAGCCAATTACGCGACAAGCCCTCCGGCAAGATCCGCATCAACGCGGGAGAGCATCCCGCAGTGTCCGTTCTGCAGCCGGCGTTGCGCAAGTTGCTGCCTGACAATCCCGATATCAGCGTAGAGATCGTCGTCGATTATGGACTGACCGATATCGTCGCCGGGGGGTTCGATGCCGGGGTGCGCCTGGGCGACCAGCTGGCCAAGGACATGATCGCGGTACGCATCGGTCCAGACCTGCGCATGGCCGTCGTCGGCTCGCCCGACTATTTCACCCGCTATCCCGCGCCGCGTTCACCCCAGGATCTGACCGCTCATAACTGCATCGGCATCCGGCTGCCGACCTATGGCGGCATCTTTCCCTGGGATCTCGACAAGGACGGGCACGAGGTCAATGTCCGGATCGAAGGGCAGCTGGTTTTCAACAACATCAGTCTGCGCCTCAACTCGGCACTCGATGGGCTGGGACTTGCCTATCTCCCGGAGGATCAGGTGATGCCCCACATCGAGCGTGGAGAGCTCATCCGGGTGATGGAAGACTGGTGCGAACCCTTTCCCGGCTACCACCTCTATTATCCCAGCCGTCGCCACGCATCGCCGGCTTTCGCGCTGTTCGTGGAGACTTTGCGCTATCGCGGCTAATGGCCGACCGCGTCCGCGTACTGGGCATCGCTGACAAGCTCATCCCATGCGACGGACTGGCCATTGCTGCTCTCCGTCAACGCAACGTGGGTCATTGCTTCGTCGGGCCCTGCGCCGTGCCAATGCTTGATGCCGGGGCCGATCCAGACGACATCGCCCGGTCCGAACCGCTCGGCCGGCTGCCCCCATTGCTGCACGAAACCGTGACCGCGCGTAACCACGAGGGTCTGGCCGAGCGGATGCGTGTGCCACGCGGTATGCGCGCCGTGCGCGAAGGTTACGGTGCCGCCGCCGATACGTGCCGGCGCCTCGCGCTGGAAGCGGCCCTCGACTTGCGCGGTCCCCGTGAAGTTGGCGGCCGCGCCAATGGATTTATCGCTCGAGCCTTCCCGGATGACGGAAACACCCGATATCGTTCCTTGGTTGTCGCCAGCCACGGCAGGCATCGGCAGACATGCCGCGCCGATGGTCATCGCCGCTTTTCTCAGTCCGCGCATCATTCAGCCTCGCTCTTGGGATGAAACACCTCACGTGCGACGCCGACGGCGTTGATCGCATTGGGCCAGCCCGCATAGAAGGCGAGCTGCGTGATGGCCTCGACGATCTCTGTCTCAGTGACGCCATTGCGGCGTGCGAGTTGCATATGTGAGCGCAACTGTTCGGGGTGATTGAGGGCGATCAGCGCCGCGACAGTGACGAGGCTACGGTCCCGCTTGGCGAGGCCAGGCCGTTCCCATACATCACCGAGCAGGACTTCGTCCGTCAGCTGAGCCAGCTTGGGATCGATGTCGCCCATCAGTTGCTGCGCGCGCGACGGCTGGCTGGCGGTCTTCGCTGCGGGGGTCTGAGCCTGGGCCAAACCCGGTATCCCTAAACCGAGCATTGTGCCTGACATGAGGATGAGGCTGCGCGTGATTGTCTTCATACCGATAATCCATCCTTCTCGAAAATGACGGTGCCGTGGGAGGGAACGCGGGCTACCTGACCGCGACCCTTCAGGCGCTCAACGTGCGCGACAAGAACGGCACCAGCTTGCTGAGCGCGAGCTCGACGTACTCAGGCACCCAGTAGGTCTCGATGTGCCGGGCACCAGACATCTTGAAAAATTCCTTGTCGCTGGTGCCGGTTGCCTTCGGGAAGGCGTCCTCTGAGAGGTAGAGGGTGTCCTCTTGCTTCGAGGCAGAGGTTAGCGCGACAGCCTCTTAGCGATTAGACGGCCAAGTACGCATGTCGCGATAAGCTGAGCTAATCAAATGGGGTGAGTTGGTCAGCAGCAGCCCTCTCCATTTTGCGGGTGGGAATGGCGGCGAACCTCTGTATATCGTCCAGCACCTGACGGTCTCGTTACGGCCAGCGTTACACGTATGGGATGGGAAAGCTTGCGCGGCGACTGACAGGATGCGAGCGTAGCGACAATCAAGATGAGAATCGGTTGTTGGGGTGTCGGTGAAGGGCGGAGGGCGTAGCCCGAAGCCCGTAGCCGAGACCCCAACAACCGATGGCCCTTTAATGGAGGAGCCGCAGATCGTCGGGGCCGACCCAATATTCATTGGCATATCCAGATTGGAGGGAGATGCCGTGAGTGCCGGGTTGCCAAGTCAACGATCATCAAATGAGGCTTTTCATGAAA
>NZ_ALVC01000025.1:0-8459 GCF_000293195.2 Sphingomonas sp. LH128 | reverse complement strand
AGCGGCACAAGGCCCAGCTGGCCAGTGATCGCACCTCGTGCCGCTCGGCCAATGCCAATCAGATGCGCCTGATCCTGCACACTGCCGCCTACTGGCTGCTATGGCGCATCCAGCAGGTGATGCCCAGGACCACTGCTCTGGCAAGCGCCGAGTTTACAACCTTGCGCCTGCGGCTGCTCAAGGTCGCTGCGCGCGTCGTAGAAAGTGCTAGCCGCATCCGCATTGCCTTCGCTTCGGCCTGTCCGGATGCCGACCTGTTCCGCGCCCTCGTTCTTCGGCTCAAGCCTGCGCCGACGTAGCCCATGCGGCAGCGCCGCAGAACTCCGAGCCCAGCCCTTCAACCCGAAAAGCCCATCAATCCGATCGCGGTGAAACAAACGCCAGCGATGCCGGTCGTCCGCGCAACACCGCCAGCGGCAGCAAATGCCCAGAGCGGGCCTGAAACCGAGCGTCGTGAATAAGAGAGGCTAAGACGTGGGCGGGCGTGAACCACTGCTCGCGGACCTCACCGGACAGGGCATTGCCGACGATCAGGCGAGCCGGGACATGCAGCAGCGACAATTGCGCATAGGCCATGTGGACCGCGCGAGGATCGATATCGATCGCGGTGACATGGAGGTGGCGCTGGTAATTGATGCCCTGTGCCCCGAGGACGTCTGCAAGTGCAATGACCATGCAGCCGGAGCCACATGCCGGCTCCATTGCGGTAAGATACCCTCGCCTCTCGATGTTCTCCCGGAGCGTGGCCGTATCGCCGACCAGCATCTGCGCCATGGCTATGCTGACAGAATAAGGCGTGAAGAACTGCCCCTTCGCCTTGTTGTGCAGTTCGAGGTCATGAAACAGCGCGCCAAGCACGTCGCCCATCCCGGCTTCCAGGGCCACGGCGAGTTCGGCCATGACCTGTGGGAAGCTTTCGACGACGTCGGCGCCGTACCGACCGACGATGTCGAGATAGCGTGCTTCACGCTGATCGCGCGCGCGCAGGTCGATGCTGTTGGCGATCGCGATCGCCATCGCCTCCATGCAGTGGCCGAACACCGTATAGATATCGTGGCGCGGCTGGCAGCGCTGCAAGAGTTCCCGCATGACCTTGAGATGCGGCGTGTGCGTGCGCGCATTGACGGGGGATCCGGCAAGGTGGGGTGCCGGGACACCGATGGAAGGGTTGATCATGCGATAAGCTCCGCGGAAAAAGGCGGCCCCGCCCAAGAACGGCCCTACCTTCTTCCCCCTTCCCTTTCGGGGCGAACGTCCGCGCCACGGGAGCGCGGCGCTCTCAATCGCCCGCGATAAATCTGCCGCGGCGGATTGCCGCCAAGACATCGGCCCAGTCATTGTGGGGAGCAGGAGGCCAGATATGGCGAACTTCGAGCCCTGGCCTCATGTAGGTTTCGCGTGCGCGGCGGCATGCCGACCATCCGGCAGCATCCCTGTCGAACAGGAGGACCAGGCGCTCGAGCCCCGCTGGCAGGAGAACCCTATGTGCGCGTGCGGTACCCAGCGTGGCCCAGACCGGTATCTTCTGGATCGCCATCGCCGCGAGAGCCGTTTCGATCCCTTCAGCAAGACCCAGCACGCGCCTGGCCGACATGAGTTGCACCGCCCCGCAGCCGGGACTGCCAAGCAGCATACGTGACTCGGCAAGATCGTCCGCACGGCCGCCAGCCGTTGCCGGATCAAGAAACGTGCGGTGAACAGCTACGATCCGGTGATGCTCGCGCACCGCCGCCAACAGAGCCGGCCGGAATACCGCTGCTCGTCCCCGCCCCAGCGGCGTAAAGGCATTGAAGCGCAAGTCATTCCCGCGCGGATCAAGATGGCGGCCGCAGAGATAAGCTTCGGCGGGGGTTCCTATCAGAGAAACGGACGCGTTCCACACTCGCAGGGCGGGCTTGGGCCCCAGCCGGTCCGAGCGACTACCAGGAAGTCGCATCGTCGCTGCAGTGCCGCGAGTAGGCAAGCCCAGTCGCTCGATGGCACGCATGACGTCGATCGTCGCGCAGCCGGCAAAACATTTGAACAACAACGCGCGCTCCCCCACCCTGATCGACAGGCTGGGGTTATGATCCGCATGGGCCGGACACAGGCATAACCCTTTGCCGTTTCTCCAGGTGCCGCCGAGTTTGGCGACCAGTCCGGCGCCCAGCATCTCGATGCAGGCGGCATCCCGGATATGACGGTCACCGACCACCGGGCCGGTAGACATCCGATTTTCGCGAACCATCAGCGGACGTCTTCGTCGAACAGTTCGATGATGCGCAAGAAAGCATCAAAGACGTCGTCGCGGGGCACGTCGAGCCGTGCTGCGACTTCGGTGATCGACAGGCTATCCTGAAAGAACAGATGCAGTGCCTCGGCGACGTAGGGCGGTTCTTCGCGCAGTAGTGCCGCGAGCTTGCGCGTATGGCGGGCTATTTGCCGGTTTCGTCGATACCCTGCCAGTGCCTTACGGCCACACAAGCGCAGGCGATGAAGCCAGAAAATCGGAGCGTGATGGTGCATCGTCGTTTCCGCATTTGAATTGATGACAGGGGCTGACCCTTGCCTCCCCTCTCCCCACTCCGCTTCTCGACTCGGAAAAAATATCGCACCATCCCGTACGAAGATGAGCATGCGGTATCCGCGCACGAAAACCAGTGCCTTCAAAGAGATGTGCGGGCCAGACAGCTGCAGCCAGTGATAAGGCGCTCGTCGTCAAACGGATTTCAGGTGCCCTGAAAGGATAAATTTGACCATGAGTTGAGGAGAACCGTTATGATCAACAGGGAAGATTACAAGCAGGCCGTCAGCGTGCTTGGCGAGACCTCCGATCCCGGCAAGGTCTTCGAGGCAATGGATCGCCTGACCTGCGTGCTGGGATTCGACCGCTTCGCGATCAGCCACCACGTCGATCTGCTTCACCCTCCGATTGGCGCGTACGGCCTTACAAATTATGAGAGCGACTGGCTGAGCGAGATCGTGACAGAGCGCTACTATCTCGTCGACCCGATCCAGAGTCTTTGTGAACGAAGACATAGCGGGTTTCTCTGGCCTGACCCTGCAATGCTGGCTTCTCTCACCCGCTATCAGCGCAGCATTCTCGAACAGGGAGCGAAACGGGGTCTACGCGGCGGGTACACGGTGCCGATGTACCTGCCCGGAGAATATGCCGGTAGTTGCACATTTGCCATGGCATGTCCGGACACACTTGCTCCCAATGCGATGCCATCGGCGTTCTTCGCCGCTTCGATTGCGTTCGAAGCCATACGACGAATAGCGCGCCTTCGCACCGGCCTTGAACTGCCCGCCCCTCCGAATCTGAAACCGAGGGAACGACAGGTCCTGATCCTTATGGGTCGCGGCAAGACATATCGCGAGATCGGCTACATTCTAAGCCTTTCCGAACATACAGCCCATGAATACGCCAAGCGGGTCATGCTTGCTTATGGAAATATCCATCGCAACAACCTCATCGCGCGGGCCCTGTTCGACGGCATTGTCACTTACCCCGAACTGCTCTCGATTCACTGATCAATTCCCAGTTCAGGGTACAGACTCGCGGTGTACCTGACACCGATGATGCCCCCGCCGAGTGTGGCATGATGGGGAGCATCACGGATGATCCGGATATTCGAGGGACGCGAAGCGCCAGGTAACAATCCGATCCTGGACGACATGTATCGGGCCAGGAAAACGGTATTCGTCGATCTGCTGCGCTGGGATGTGCCGGTGATCGCCGGAAAATTCGAAATCGATCAGTTCGACGATGATCGCGCGATCTACATCGTGGCGAGCGATTCCCAGGGAAACCACGAGGGATCGATACGTCTGTTATCAAGCGATCGTCCGCATATCCTGGGATCGATATTCCCGGCTTTGTGCGATGGCAAAGTGCCCGTCGGCCCGCGGATTTTCGAGCTGAGCCGACTTTGTCTTTCACGTAGCCTGCGCGCCAGGCGTCGACTCGAGGTGCGCAATGCGCTCGCCACGGCAATAGTCCAATTTGCCCTTCATCGCGGAATAGGGTGGTACAGCTGCGTCGCTGACTCCAACTGGCTCAGCCAGATCCTTTCTCTGGGGTGGAGCGCGCGCCCACTGGGCATACCGCAGGTCATAGCCGGTCTGCCGACCGGGGCGCTGCTTATCCAAATCGACGCCGACACGCCTGCGAAACTCGATGCAGCGGGGACCGGGGTGCCGATGCGCATCACGCCTATCACTTCAAGCCTTTGCGAAGCCGTTTGAAAGGAAACGAAAATGCCGCTCATTGCAGTCGATAGCCTCGAACACGACATCACGCATTACGTCGGACAACTAGAAAGGGACGGCTATTGCATCATCTCCGGGGCCGCCGCGCGAAAATCGGTCGATCACCTCGCGGAAGACCTTCGGCCCGCATTCGAGACCACGCCTTTTTCGAAAGGACCGTTCTATGGGAAGGCCACCCGGCGGTTTCACGGATTGTTGCATCGCTCGCCGCGCACGGCAGAGTTTGTCCTCAACCCGCTCGTGCACGGGATCGCTGAAAGCATCCTTCGCCCCTGGTGCGACACTATCCAGCTTAACCTGACCCAGGCGATCGAGATAGCACCGGGCAGCGAGAGCCAGCCACCGCACCGCGATCAGGACATGTGGCCGATCCATGCCGCCGGTGTCGAATATCTGATCAACGTGATGTGGCCATTTTCCCCTTACACGGCCGACAACGGCGCCACGCTGATCTGGCCCGGCAGTCACCGACGCCAGGACGAGATCTTCATTGGCAGGGAGGAGGCCATCACGGCCGACATGGAACCCGGCGACGCGCTGCTGTTCGTTGGATCGACCCTGCATGCCGGCGGCGCCAACATCACGAACGAGCCGCGTCGCGGAATGATCATCAGTTACAGTCTGGGCTGGCTGAAACCTTACGAATTGCCTTGGCTCGCTTACCCGCCTCCCATTGCCCGTACCTTTCCCCAGGCCGTATCGCGGCTCGCAGGATATCAGGCGCATCGCCCCAATCTCGGAACTTACGAAGGGCGCTGCCCATCAGTTCTGCTGGACAGGACAGGCGACACTCCGCTGGGCGCGATAGACATGCTCCGACCTGATCAGGAAGCCCTGATCGCCCAATACAGGTCCGGTGCATTGGGCGCCGATCCCGATCCGTTTCTCGCTGAGAGGAGATAGAAGATGGAACGACGACGGCGCATTTGCGAAGCCTTGAGCAAGCAACACCGCATTGTGGAGATCAAACTCGGTCTCGAGCGGCGGCAGTGGCCCGAATGGCTCATGCTCATCGATCTTTATCAGGCGGATCAGCGGGAAATGCAGGTGGGTTTCGAGACCTTAGCCGGAACGTCCGGCCTATCGGTCGCGACAGCCTTCCGGCGCACCATGACCATGATCGAGATCGGAGTGCTGGATCGGATTCCCGACCCATCGGACAAGCGTCGCAGCTTCGTGATGCTTTCCGAGCGAACCCGCCATCTCATGGATCAGGTGATGGATCAACTGGCGGGCATACTATTCAACTGAGAGAGCCGTGCCCTATTCTGTATATGACGATTGCATCCGTGCGGCATCTCGTGACTTAATCTCATTAATTTGATCTTAAGTGGGACTTGTGAGCGCGCGCGTGAAACGGAAAAAATCCGGCAAAACCGGGGCTGGGTGGAGCTGGAGATTTTGCGTCAAGAAGTTCACTCGATGATAGGCATGCTTGCAATTTTCGTGATTACTTATAATTATAAGCGTCTTTTAATTTAATCCATTTCTTTTCACTGCAACGGTGCTGGCAACTTCAGGCGATAAACCAGAACCCGGTTGTCGTTATCGATGTCGCAATTGCAGGACTGGCCGGACATCCGGCAGTGCCGGGCAATGAAATCGTTGTCGTTGGCCACGAGCAGGAAGTAATCCGAAGGGTGTTCCGGCTCCAAAACCGGCACCAGATCCATCGCCTCCCATTTCTCGGACAGGCTCTCCATGGTCAGACCGACGCGTGCAAGCTGCGCCGGGTTCAACATGTTTATCAATTCGGCGGTCTGCGCCGGAACGATATCCGATCGCAACGCGGGTTTCGTCCCATCCTGCAGCACTGAAGCGGTGCCCTTCTCGGTTTCTGTCCCGGCCAGGTTCGTCGCGCCTGCAAGATCGACCAGCAGGACGCTCTTGTAGACGATGGGAGCGCCGCCCTCGGCTCCAAAGCCCGCACCGTCTCGGGCAAGCATCAGGAAACTGTGGTCGTCAAGCGCGCGCA
The DNA here is from genome assembly GCF_000293195.2 of Sphingomonas sp. LH128. NCBI lineage: Bacteria > Pseudomonadati > Pseudomonadota > Alphaproteobacteria > Sphingomonadales > Sphingomonadaceae > Sphingomonas > Sphingomonas sp. LH128. The sequence goes on along the minus strand of NZ_ALVC01000025.1, from coordinate 2,233 downwards.
CCTCGCTCTGGGCGGCGGTTCGGTTGGGCGGGCCGCCTTTACCGGCCTCGTCATAGACCGGCAGTTGCACGACATGATGGGCAATCGGCTTCGATGGCGTCGGCGAATGGCTGACGTCGTAGACGAGCACGCGCGTGTTTCTGCGCCCGGCGGCATTGCCCTTGGCGGTGTCCTGGATCAGCGCGCTCTGCAAGACGACGAACAGGGTGCGACCATCGGGTGAAAGGGACATGCCCTCCACCCCCTGGTTGTTGCGGCGGCCGGTATCGGGCGCGCTGAGAGAGCCGAAGAACGGCTTCCCCTTGCGGCGCGGCGCAACCGATGCGGGCGGTACGATGACGCCACCCAGTCGTCCGTCGGGCGCGAAATAGTAGACGTTGGCGGTATATTCGTCGCCGATGTAGAAATGGCCGTCGCGCGTGAACTGCAGCGATTCCGCATCGAACGAAACCTTGCCGGCCCCGGTGCCCTGCTTCGGTGCGGGCAGTTGCAGGCCCCGTTCCGACAGCATGGCGCCTGCGGGATCGGCTCCGGTGAAGGGACGACCGCGATAATCCTTCAGTTCCAGCCCGCCGTCGACCTGCATGTCCAACTGTCCGCTGCCCGGGGTGAACCGGATGCGGAACCGTTCCAGCCGTGCCGGATAGTCGAAGAAGAGGTTGGCGGCCGGGTCGTTGCGGCCCCGGTCCGGCAGCGTCCAGAGGACGCCTTCGTAATGATCGCCGATACGCTTCCAGGTGCCGGGCGCAACCTGCAACGAGGAAAACGAGCCGAGCGTGTCGCCGAGAAAGTCGGTGGTCCCGGCGGGAAGCTGGCCACTGCCGACCAGACCTTCGTCCACGAAGGTCCGATCGTGCAGGGTAATGCTCCGGGCGCCCGCTGTCCGATCCAGATGGGACCGGCCCCCCGGCTCCTCCCCGTCGGCAAGGACGGGAAAGGCCGTGACCAGTGCCAGTGAAGCCAGAACGGCGCCCAGAGCCTTAGAATGCAACGCTGAGCGTCCCGAAGAACTGGCGCGGTGCGGAGGAGTGGAACACCTGAACCGTACCGGCGGCATCGTCCGGCGCGAACACGCTGTTGTCGAAGTTCGACGCATAGCGCTTGTCGGTCAGGTTGGTGACGTTGAGCGACAGCTTCGCACCCTTGAGCGGGCCGAAATCACCGAAGTCATACCCAAGGCCAAGGTCCATGGTGAAGTAACCGCCGAAGCTCTAGTCGTTGGTGTAGGTGTAGTAACGGCGGCCCGTGTACTTGCCCTGCACCGATGCCGAGAAACCGCCCTGCTTCAGCGTCAGGACGCTGGCCAGCATTTCCTTCGGCGTATCGACCTGCTGCTTGCCTGCGGTCTTCTTGATGACGCAGGTGGTGGTGCACCAGTTCAGATCATCGTCATAGGTCGACTTGTTGTACGAAGCCGAGTTGTACCAGTTCAGCCACGGCAGCGGCTTCCACAGCACGCCCAGTTCCACGCCCTTGCTGGTGACGCTGCCGGCGTTGTGGAAGGAATTGCCGCAACCAGGGTTCTGCTGCTGGTTCGTCGGGCAGGGATTGTACTGCAGCAGACGGTTGTTGAAATCGACCCAGTAGGCGCTCAACGCGACCTGGAGCGGCCCGCCGACATAGCGATAACCACCTTCGAAGCTGCGCGAGGTTTCCGGCCTCAGCGTCTTGCCCTGCGCGTTCCAGACGGTCTGCGAGACCGACTGCGGGCCGAGCTTGAAGCCGCCCTGGAACATGGTCATGTTTTCGGCATAGCTGGCATAGAGTTCATGCTGCGGTGCGACCTGCCAGTGAATGCCCACTTCCGGAAGGAAGTAGTCCTTCGCCACCAGCGAACCGGTCGCGAACTGGCTGGAAGCCGGCGGAGCAGCCTTGGCGATGCCGGCCTGCGCTTCGGCGTCCGAGCGCGAGTACGTGCCCTTGAAGCCGAAGTCGATCGTCAGTGCGTCTTCGAACAGCTTCACGGTGTCCTGAACGTAGAACTGGCGGGTCTTCCACTTGGTTTCCTGCACCCACTGCGCGGTGTCAGGCTGGCCCTTCAGATACTGGCCGATGTCGAACGGGCCGGTCACGTTGGTCCAGATGTAGCGCGCGGCGCTGCTGGTGTTTTCCTCAAGCCAGAAACCGGCCTGGAACTGGTTGAAACCGACGTCCCACGTCAGGCTGCCGAGGCCGCCCGTGCGGTTGATCGTGTAGCGGGTATCGCGGATTTGCACCGGGATGTCGTCGGCGG
>NZ_ALVC01000024.1:0-8201 GCF_000293195.2 Sphingomonas sp. LH128 | reverse complement strand
GCGACCGCCGGCGATAGACTCCATGCCGCTGACGGTCTGGCGGACCTCAGGATCGGCCGCAATATCATTCCGATCCGCCGGGCGTTGTCTCATGTCCCGCATAATGTGCGGCACCGCCTGGGCGCGGTACTTGCCGGGCTGGCGGTGTTTTATCACGAGCGCTGGCGCCATGGCCATGCGGATGCCCCGCCGCCAGGGTTGCTCGAGCCAATCGACCGGGCCTTGGAGGCGCTTCTGAGCCTGCCGCTCGATGAGCATCGTCGGCCTGCCTTGCGTGCGCTGGTAGGAATGCGCTGCAATCTCTTCCCGACCGCCGCTGCGCCCCATATCGTTTCATCAAGAGCTGGGGAAAGCGCATGATCGAGGAGATCAATGTGCTCGGCATTTATATGCCGGCGGCGCTCGCCTGGGGCGTGCTGGCCGCGGTGCTCGTCTATATTGTGCGCGGGCTCCTGCAGCGCCTGCCGGGCTATCGACTGCTCTGGCACCCAAGCCTGCTCGAGCTCGCTCTCTTCATTCTGCTGTGGTGGGGCCTGAGCGCGCTCGCCGATAGTTTCCTCTACCGATGGGTCGCGTCTTGACATGTTGCACCGACAAAATCTCCTGCGATCGCTCGCCACGCTCCTTGTCATACTCGTAGTTCTGGGGGGGATATATGCACTGTGGCTGCGCTATCAGGTCGAGCCGGTCACGCGTGATGGCAAGGTGCGCGCGGACATGGTGCCGGTGGCCGCCGATGTCAGTGGGCTCGTCACCGAGGTGAAGGTCGCCGACAATCAGAAGGTCCGAAAGGGCGAGATGCTCTTTATCATCGACCGTCCGCGCTACCGGCTTGCGCTGGAACAGGCCGAGGCCAACGTGGCAAGCCAGCGCACCGCGCTCGCGCAAGCTGTCCGTGAGGATCGGCGCAACCGGGCCATGCCCGAAGTGATCGCCGCTGAAGTGATCGAACAAGGCACGGCGCGGGTCGAAGGACTGCGGGCGACGATTGGTCAGGCGGTGGCAGCGCGCGACCTGGCCCGCTTCAATCTGGAACGAACCATCGTGCGTGCACCGGTGGACGGGACCGTGTCCAACATGTCGCTCCAGCCCGGGGTCTATCTGACGGCCGGCAAAGCCGCGTTAGCGCTCGTCTATGACCACTCGCTCCGGGTGGAAGGTTATTTTGAGGAAACAAAATTGCCGGCGATCCGCGTCGGCGACCGTGCAAGCATCTACCTGATGGGCGTTGCTGACGAGATCGAAGGCCATGTGCAGAGTATCGCGGGCGGCGTCGAGGATCGCGAGCGGGCCGGGACTGACGGGCAACTGGCCAATGTAAACCCATCCTTCACCTGGGTGCGTCTGGCGCAGCGCATTCCGGTACGTGTCACGATTGATAAAATACCGGCTAATGTGCGGATGATTCCGGGCCAGACGGCCACGGTTGTCGTTCATCCGCGCGATGACGGACGCAGCGTGCACCGGAGCCTGCCATGGTGAGGCGCGCGCTGGTGCTGGCGGCCGCTACCGCTCTGGGCGGCTGCACGGTGGTCGGACCCGACTATCATGTGCCTGACACCGCGATGGTAAACGCGCCTGCGGCGCAAGGTGCGTTTCAGTCGATAGGCGCGGCCACGACGCAGGAACCGCTGCCCGATCATTGGTGGCGGCTCTACGAGAACCCGACCCTCGACCGGCTGATCGAACAGGCATTCGCCGCCAATACGGATCTGCGAGTGGCCGAGGCCAATCTCGAACGCAGTCTGGCCTTGCTCGACCAGCGCAATGCGGGCCGGGAAATTCAGGGCAGCGCGAACGCCGAAACAAGCTGGGCCCAGCGCTCGGCGGAAGCCGAGTTGAGCCATGTGAAGCCGCCGACGCGGCAAATCTACAATATGGGCATCGGGGCCAGCTATGATCTCGATCTGTTCGGCGGAATAAAGCGCGGGATCGAGGCAGCAAGTGCCGATGCCGACGCTGCCGTGGCGGCGCGCGATCTGGTGCGTGTGACCGTCGCGGCCGAGACGGCGCGCGCCTATGCCGACATCTGTAACGCGGGCTATCAGCGCGATGTGTTGGGTCGTGCGATTGCTGTCCTAGAGCAAAGTGTTCGATTAACCCGGATCATGGTGTCGCATGGACGCGCGGCACCCTATGAACTGGACCGGCGACAAGCGTTGCTCGAAGCGAGCCAGGCCCGGCTCCCACAATTGGTGGCGCGCCAACGCAACGCCCTTTTTCGTGTCACATCGCTGGCCGGTCGCACGCCGGGAGAAGCGGATACCAGCCTGTTGGCGTGTCACGCACCGCTTGCGTTGACACGCATGATCCCCGTTGGCGACGGTGCCGCGCTGCTCAAGCGTCGGCCCGACATCCGCATGGCCGAGCGCCGTCTCGCCGCGACGACAGCGCGGATCGGCGTCGCCACGGCGGACCTCTACCCTGATATCCGTCTGGGAGCATCGATCGGCTCTACGGGGGCTGCTGCCGATTTCCTGTCACCGCTTACCAACCGTTTCGGTCTCGGCCCGCTGATCAGTTGGACGCTCAACCGACATGCTGTTCGCGCCCGCATTGCGGCGACCGAGGCACAAAGTCGCGGCGACCTGGCCGCGTTTGACGGTGCAGTGATCAAGGCATTGCGGGAGGTGGAAACGGCGCTGACCAATTATCAGGCCGGGCTTGAGCAGCAGGAAGGTCTCGATCGTGCATCCGCAGATGCCATGCGAGCAGCGATGCGGATGGGTCAGTTGCGGCGTGGAGGCAAGATCGCCGCATTGCCCGCGCTCGAGGCTGAGCGTGATCGGGTTGCGGCGGATCAGGCTGCCGCCGAAGCGCGCGCGGCGATCAATGACGATCAGATCACGCTATTCCTGGCGCTTGGCGGGGGATGGGGCAACGGAAATGCGAACGAATTGGGCGCAGATTGATTCCGCAGATCCATTCCGCGCGCATGGCACAACTGACCGATCTTAGGCCGGTTTCTGAACTTTGCTTGGCGGGCGCTTGGTTCCGACATGACGCGAGCGCCCCAGTTCCGCGTGACGGTTTGCGCTGCGGGTCTTGAGCAGATCCTGACGCGAAAGAATGCCGAGCACGCGGCGGGTTTCAGGGTCAATAATCGGGATGCGGCCAATCCCGGATTCGACGATGAGATCGGCGACTACGCCGGTCTGCGTATCGGGATAGGCAATGGGCTGCGCCGCATCTGAGATTGCATCGACGAGCGGTGTTTGATCATCGTCGCGATCGCTCTGCCAGCGCAGGGCATCGGTGCGGGAAACGAGACCCAGTAGCCTGCCTTGCGGATCGATCACCGGATAGCTGCGATGCACAGCCTCATTCGCGAAGAAGGATACCGCCTGCTCCACGGTCATCGTGCCAGGCAGGGTAGCCGGATCGCGCGTCATGATCTGACCAGCCTGGATGAGGTCGAGGGGATCGACTGTATATTCCTGCAGGATGTGGCGTCCGCGCCGCGCAATCTTCTCTGTAAGGATCGATCGCCGCATCAAGAGCACGCTGACGGCATAGGCGCTGCCCGCAGCCGCGATCGTGCATGGAATGGCGCTGAAATGTCCGGTGAGTTCGACCGCGAAGATCGCGCCGGTCATCGGCGCGCGCATAGCCCCGCTCATGATCCCCGCCATGCCGATCATGGCCCAGAACCCGGGATCGCCCGGTAGAAACTGCCCAAGCAGAAAGCCGGCGGCGCCGCCCAGGATGAGGAGCGGCGCCAGCACGCCGCCTGATGTGCCCGACCCCAGGGCGACCAGCCAGACGATGGCCTTCACGACGAGGAGCGCGGCAACGACCCGGAGCGATAGCGAGGCGTTGAGGAGAGCCTCGATGCTTGCATATCCTGCACCTAGCACATGAGCATCGATGAGACCGCCCAGACCGACGACGACCGCGCCGATTGCCGGCCACCACATCCAATGAAATGGCAGGCGATGGAAGAGATCCTCGATGCGTTAGAGGGATGTCGACAACAGCGCGGCTTCGAGACCGACGATGAGACCGATCCCACCCGAAGCGAGCAGAGCCCAGCTTGCTTGCGGGGCGATCGCCGTCATGGGGAACATCGGTCCCGATCCGAGCAGCAGTGGCCGCCAGGCGAAGGAAATAAGCGCTGCAACGAGAACGGGGACGAAGCTACGCGGCTTCCATTCGAACAGGAGCACTTCGACGGCCAGCAAGATCGCCGCGAGCGGCGTACCGAAGATGGCGGTCATGCCGGCTGCTGCACCGGCCACGAGGAGCGTCTTGCGCTCGGCCGCGCTGAGATGGAAGCATTGGGCGAACAGCGAACCGATGGCCCCGCCCGTCATGATGATCGGTCCCTCTGCGCCGAAGGGACCGCCACTGCCGATCGAGATCGCCGAGGACAGAGGTTTGAGCAGCGCGACCTTGAGCGACAGTCGGCTCTCGCCGAACAGGATCGTCTCGATCGCCTCGGGAATGCCATGGCCGCGGATCTTGTCCGACCCGAACCGCGCCATCAGACCCACGACAAGGCTGCCGACGACGGGGATCACCACCACCAGCCAGCCCACCGATGCATCGGTGATCACCGAATGATCAGCAGAAAGACGACCGAACCAGAAGAGGTTGGTGGCGATCGCAATGAGTTTGACCAGCACCCATGCGCCAAAGGCGCCGCCCGTTCCGACCACGATGGCCATGATTGCCAGCATGACCATGCGGCGATCGACACTATGGTCGGCGAGTTGGTGGCCTTCGACGGAACGTGGAGGTGTCAGCGACATGAATCAGCATTATCCTGTGAAAAGCAGTGCACGCCGACTATATCGCATTGCGATGTAATTCAATCAGTGAGGATCATTTGGGGCAAAAGGATAAATTGCTGGGCGATGCCGACTATGTGGCGCTGGCCTCTTTTCGCCATGCCATTCGCCGCTTCCAGGCGTTCAGCGAGGAAAAGGCCATCGAAGTCGGGTTGACGCCGCAACAGCACCAGGCGCTCCTCGCGATCCGGGGCTGTCCGCCGGATGAAGCCACCGTCGGTCATGTCGCGGAACGTCTGATATTAAAGCCGCACAGCGCCACGGGCCTGATCAATCGCCTCGAGGCGTTGGCGCTTATTACGCGCGAGGCGGCTGCTACCGATCGCAGGCGGGCGCTGGTGCGCCTCACACCCAAGGCCTATGCCCTGCTCGACGCCCTGTCCGCTGTCCATCGCGAGGAAATCCAGCGCTTGCGGCCGGTCTTCACCGGCATCTTCGAACAACTGGGGTGAGCAAGTGTCATTTTAATACAAATATTATGCGCTTAACCAGAAATAACATTCATTTGTCTTCTGACATTCTAACCGGCACAACGCGATGTGCAGAGTGAAGACGCTTCACGACAACAGCGCCCGGAGAGGATCCCGCGAAAGCAGGCCGGAGCGCGGGAACGGAGACGGCAGCCAAGGACGAGTGCATGACGCAGACGGAGTATCCGGGGAATCCCCTGACCCTGGAGCAATGGCGATCGGTGCAGGATATGACCGCATCGCTGACGGCAGCGCAGGCGTCTTGGATTAGCGGCTACTTCACCAGGTTAGACGCCGGCGCGCGGTCCACCTGCCGCAGCCGGCGTCTTTCCGAAGTTCGGTCAGGCCGGTCACCTACAAAATATTGGGACGCGCACGGGCCATTCGACCGAGCTGGCATCGTGCACCAAGTAACAGAGGTTCGTTGATTCAATGACTGAACCCAAAGATCAGGCTCCTCGCGCCCAGACGATCGCCGCCGCGCACGGCGTTGCCAGCGATGTGGCCTTTGGAGCTGTCGCTCCGCCGCTTTATCTTTCGAGCACCTATGAGTTTTCTGGCTACGATCAACCGCGCTCCTATGACTATGGTCGGGCGGGTAATCCCACCCGCGATCTTCTCGGGCAGGCACTTGCGAAGCTGGAAGGCGGGGCAGGCGCAGTCATCACGGCGAGCGGCATGGCCGCGCTCGATCTTCTCGTCGGGAGAATGGGTCCCGGCGATCTCATCCTCGCGCCGCATGATTGCTACGGCGGTACGATGCGTCTGTTGATGGCGCGCGCGAACCGGGGGCATTGCGTCGTCCGGTTCGTTGATCAGGGTAACGAGAGCGCCTTTGCCGCCGCGCTGGAGGACGTTCCGGCACTCGTGCTTATAGAGACGCCGAGCAATCCCTTGATGCGGGTCGTCGATATCGCGGAACTCGCCGCGAAATCGCGGGCAGCGGGGGCTGCGGTTGCCGTCGACAATACGTTTCTTTCGCCGGCCATCCAGCAACCGATCGCGCTGGGCGCGGACTATGTCATCCATTCCACGACCAAATATCTCAACGGCCATTCCGACGTGATCGGCGGCGCGGTTGTCGCGGCTGATCCGGGGCAGGTCGATGAATTGCGTCACTGGGCAAATGTCGTCGGGAGCACAGGCGCGCCGTTTGATGCCTGGCTGACCTTGCGGGGCCTTCGCACGCTATTTGCCCGGATGGAGCAGCAGCAGCGCAATGCGATGATCGTCGCCCAATATCTCGAACGACATCCGGCGGTGTCCCAAGTCCACTATCCAGGTCTCGCCGCCCATCCTGGCCACCGGATCGCCTCACGCCAGCAGCGCGGTTTCGGGGCGATGCTGAGCTTTGAACTCGCAGGAGGGGCGGACGCGGTTCGACGGTTCGTCGCCTCGGCCGGCTACTTTACGCTCGCTGAATCGCTGGGTGGGGTCGAGAGCCTCGTTGCACATCCGGCAACCATGACCCACGCCGATATGGGCGCGGAGGCGCGCGCAAGGGCGGGCATCACCGACAGCCTGCTGAGGCTTTCGATCGGTCTCGAAGCCGAACTGGATCTGATCGCCGGGCTCGAACAGGGATTAGCGGCATGCGCGGGATGAGAGCGTCCGGCAATCCTGTGAACTTCAGGAGAGAAACGTGCCCGGTTATGTGTGGGTCGTAGATGTTTTCGGACTTCTCCTTGTCTTGCTCGGTTTCAACATGGCGTTTCGGCAGGCCAGCTTCAGGCGGGCTATCGGACGTCCGAAACCGCCCGCGAGCCGGTCGCGAGCAGGAAATGATGATGAGGATCCGCTTACCTATATTCTGCGGATCTCCGGTGTCATGATGATGGTTTTCGGGATCGCGATTGGCGGAATGCTGACGCTATTCCATCTGGCGTAACCAGGATTGAAGGGCCAAGCGGAGATGCTCATTGGACGAGGCTCAAGCCCACCTCGCTCCCGATTGGCATCGCCCGCCCTTCGAACCATGGTCCAATCCCACAAACCATGGCAGCCTATGCCATGCAAGAAATGCCATCGCTGGTCTTGATCGATCAAAGCGGTCATCTGCGCCAACACAGCTTTGGAAACGAAGACGACATGAGTGTCGGCGCCGACATTGCTCTCCTCCTGGCGGAGCCGGAGCGGATTTATGACGCACGAATATGATGATCCGATAGATCCCGAAAGGGTCGCTGCGGCAGTGCGATATATCGCCGAACGTCACCGTGCTGAAGATCGACCTGTTGAATTACTTGTTGACGACGTCGTGCGCGAACGCTTCGGCGGTTGCGTGACCTCGGTCAATGAACGCCGCAGCGCTTCAATCCTGCCCGGCCTCAAGCTGGAGATCGCGCGCCAAGTGTTTGAGCTCGTCGCAAGCGGCGAACTCATTGATGAGATCGATGAGGCTTCGATCGAATCTTTCCCGGCCAGCGATCCTCCAGCCTAGATCGGACACAAGCCTGGCAACGGCAGCTGATGGCTACGATCCATTTCAAGCGGATCTATGTTGCGCTTTTTCAGCAGTGACTTCAACGATAGCTCCAGGGCGTGGCCTACTGAGTGCCAGACGGGTGCTTCACACTGGCCTGCGTCGACCAATGCGCGCGTAGCGCGGCCGTATTCAAGCGCCATCCGCAGATACCGGATGCCCAAATCACTTTCGTTGCGGGATTGCTCACGCATTGGCTTCTCCTCAGGGCTGATGGGATCGCCGCATGCATCGTCAGTGTTGACCTGCAGCGGACGGCGACCTAGAACGAAGTTCGCTCTACGTGTCTGATATTTAACATAATTGTTATTATCGCGCCAAAGCTATGCCCGTATTGCAGGGGACGCGGGCGCGTTGATGATCGCCCTGTCGATGCAGGAGCAACGCGGATGATGGACCCGAAACAGATGACCGACAAACAGTTGGTCGATGAATGGGATAAAGTCGAAGACGGTGAAA
>NZ_ALVC01000023.1:0-10298 GCF_000293195.2 Sphingomonas sp. LH128 | reverse complement strand
ATCGCCAGCTTCTCTTCGTCGCTCCAGTGCCGGCGCCGTTCCACTCGAACGACCGCTCCGCCATCTCGGCGTGCGCTCATACGAGGCTCATTTGACTGCTCGATATCCACTCGCAAGGCCTCCATCTGCCCCGCGAAATTCACGCCCACCCCAATCCACACAAGGCCGGGTTCCGTCGGCGCTTACTGAGCAATCGAAAGGTTTCCATAGCAAAATAACGGCCTGTCGACCGGCTAGGTGCTGCGCAGCCTTTCCTTAAGGCCCACCGCGCCGGCCGCTATGTTCGGACATGTCACCGGTCTGAAACTGACACGTCAAATCCTGTGAGGGCGGCGCGTTAGGGCCACCCCTGTTCACCAGGAACGCCCCGCGAGTTGGACACGCGAACGACACAGTGGTCTCGCCCAACCCCTCAGTAGGTGGAAGGCGGATCGCTCGCAGGAAAGCTTTCGTCGATAGTCTCGTCCGTGCGGCTCCACGATTGCGGGGGAGAGGTCATGGTTTCCGGCCCCGCATCCCGAACCTCCGGGCAGCCAAGGCTCGTTTTCCTGAATTTCGGACTTGCGTACCTGTAAAAAGCAAACCCAATCGCGCCGATGGCCGCTAGCCTTAACAGTCCAATCATAATATCGTCCTTCGCGAGCTCTGATGGGCAACGCGCGATCTATCGATCGGTTTCGCTGGACGGGACGCGCTAGCCTTGTCCGATCGGATATCAGTCTTTGACACGGTCCGGCCCATGCTTAAAAGAGGCAACACGTCAGGGCGCACGATGCCACAATGTCTCGCCGACGCAAATGCTCGGCCGGCTTTGCGGGACATAGGCGGATCTGGCCGTCATCGACGCGCGCGCATAACGATGCAAGCGGGGGGCTGAGGAAAAGAATATGCCCTTTGCGGATTTACAAAGCAGAGGGGGCGAGCGTCCATGAGCCATGATAAGCCACGGTCGATCGATGGGGCTCTGGCGCGGGCGGTCATCGACAGTGCCGGCGATTTTGCGATTATCACCACCGACCTGACCGGGACCGTAACCAGCTGGAATTCCGGCGCGGAGAAGCTGCTCGGGTGGTCAGGCGAACTGGCCCTCGGCATGGCCATACGTCACATCTTTACCCCTGAGGATTGCGCAGCCGGTGCCTTGGCAGACGAGATGAAGCGTGCTCTCGCCGAGGGGCGCGCCGTCGATGAACGGTGGCACATGCGTGAAGATGGCTCCCGTTTCTGGGGCTCGGGTCTCCTGATGCCGCTGCACGAGGATGGCCAACCCGAGGTCCACGGCTTCGTCAAGATGATGCGCGACCGTACGGCAGAACGTGCCGCCGATCGGCGCTTCAGTGCGATGACGGCGGCGCTCCCCGGTTTCGTCTTCATCGCCGATTCTGACGGCAATTTCGTCGAAACCAACGCGCTGTTCCAGACGTATAGCGGGCGTCCTGCTGCCGATCTGACAGGGCTTGGCTGGATCGACGTCGTCCATCCGGATGACCGCGGGAGAGCGATCGAGCTTTGGGATGATGCGGTCACGGGCGGGGTCATCTTTGAGGGGCGCCTGCGTTTCCGCCGAGATGACGGAGAATATCGCTGCTTTGCGTGCCGAGGCGTACCAGAGCACGATGATCACGCTCGGGCGGTCCGCTGGCTCGGCACCTGCATGGACGTGGAAAATGAAGCTCGGGCACGCAGTGCTCTGGAACGCCTGAACCTTTCGCTCGAACGCCGGGCGACCCAGAGCGATGCTGACCTGGCGACCGTCATCGACGAGTTGCAGGCGGAAATCGCTGAACGGCGGCAGACCGAGGCAGCTTTGCGGCAGGCCCAGAAAATGGAAGCGCTTGGACAGCTGACCGGCGGCGTCGCCCACGATTTCAATAACCTCTTGATGATCATCCGCTCCTCTGCGGATCTCCTTCGCCGTCCCGATCTGTCGGAAGAAAAGCATCGCCGGTTTGTCGATGCCATCGCCGACACCGCCGACCGGGCGGCAGCACTTACCCGGCAGCTCCTTGCCTTCGCACGTCGGCAGCCCCTTCAGGCCGAACGGTTTGATGCAGCATCGCGGCTTGATAATGTGACCACGCTTTTGGAAACAACGGTGGGATCGCGCATCAATCTGCGGATCGACACACAAGCGGCCGATTGCATCGTCGAGGCGGATGCCAACCAGTTCGACACGGCCATTCTCAACATGGTGGTCAATGCGCGCGATGCCATGTGCGGTGAGGGCGACCTGACGATCACCATCGACGCGCCTCCCGGGATCCCGCAGCGCCGGGGGCATCCGGCCAAATCTGCCGAATACGTCGCCGTCGCGGTGGCCGATACCGGAAGCGGGATCGCCCCCGAAGATATTGCGCGGGTATTCGAACCGTTCTTTACGACCAAGGGAGTAGGGGAAGGCACCGGCCTTGGTCTTTCTCAGCTTTTCGGCTTCGCGAAACAGTCCGGAGGGGATGTAACCGTTGAGAGCGAAGTGGGGCGCGGAACGACCTTCACACTGTTCTTACCGCGGGTGAAGGCGGAGCAGTCCGAGGCCGAGATGTCACCTCCCAGCGACTCTGTTGAGCACGAATCCGCCACGGGCTGCGTTTTGGTGGTCGAGGATAACCAGATCGTTGGGGAATTCGCGGCTCAGCTCCTGGCAGAGCTTGGCTATGAGACCACCTGGGCGTCCCACGGGCAGGCCGCTCTTGACCTGGTCCGAGCAGCGCCAGGGCGGTTCGATCTGGTGTTCTCGGACGTGGTCATGCCGGGGATGACGGGCATCGAATTAGGGCAGCATCTGCGGACGGAAAATCCTGACCTGCCCGTCATTCTGACCAGCGGATACAGTGATGTCCTTGCCCGGGAGGGTGCGCAAGGGTTTCCTTTGCTGCACAAGCCCTATTCAGTCGACGCACTTTCCCGGATCCTGCGCAATGTGACTGCGAACGCAAAATGAGCCGCAGCGAGGACGGCCGCGCTTCAAACGTCGGCGTCTTGTGGCTGGGTTACGCCCACGACTGTGAGCGCCCGTTCATGGCCGTCTCGGTCGGGCCAGCGGATCGACTGCCCCTCACGTAGTCCGATCAGGCCGGCACCCACGGGTGTCATGATCGAGATTCGATCTGAAGCAATGTCGGCATTTTGCGGGTACACGAGCTGGACGGCCCGGCGCTTTCCGGTCGTTTCGTCGACGAACTCCACTCGGGAGTGCATGGTGACCACGTCTCCCGGCATCCGCCCTGCTGTATGAAGGGTCGCCCGGCTAATCTCTTGCAACAGGAGATGGCTTACTTGGGGCAGTCGCACTTCTGCACTCAGCGCGAGGGCGCCGAGCGTGTCGGCTTCGGTATCGATCATATGTATGGGAGGGCGCTTGGGCGCGAGATGGCGGGTCATGATGCTGATCTTCTCTGATGGGAGAAGCCCGATGGGATTTCGGGCATTTGTCTTACGGCCATGCCCCGGATCACGGGCAAAGCTGCACCGGAACCCGGGGTTAGATTCCCGTCAGAAGTTGCCCCCCACGAGGGCGAACCGGCAGATCATGACACGCGCTAAGCATCAAGCCATCGTGATCGCGCGGAAACCTTAAGTCAACTCGAATTCTAGGGCGCGCGTTTGGCTCCAGGAATGACGGGGGCGGGCCCAACAAGATCGATCGGGATTTGGCATGAACCACGACAAATTTCGCCGAACGGGCTAGGCTCCGCCCATGATCACTGTGAAAAACTGGCGCCGCCACGACTTGGCCATAGATTTTGGAACCGCAAACCTGCGTCTGATCCGGCGGAACGAAGGTGTAGTATTCGACGAACCGTCGCTATGCTGCTTTGCTGATAGGGCGACCCATGTGGAGCTTGTCGCCGCTGGAATGGCCGCACGAGCCATGTCCGGCCGTACGCCGGGCGGGCTCCAGATCAGGCATCCGTTGCGGCGCGGAGTGCTGCAAGACATCGAAACGGCAACCCAGTTGCTTCGGTATGCGGTTCCCAAAGCGTTCTCGCGCAAGCAGATGTACAAGGCCAGAACGGTGATCGGGGTGCCTGCGGACGCGACCCGAGCTGAGCGGGCTGCTTTGAGAAGCGCGGCGACCGATGCCGGCCTGGGCGCGATTAGATTGGTGCCGGAACCGTTTGCCGCTGCGATTGGCGCTGGTCTGCGCGTAGGCGAAGCGCGCGGAACGATGATTGTCGAGTGCGGAGCCGGTACCACCGAAGCAGCGGTCATCTCCCTTGGCGGAATGTGCGCCACGCGATCGGTGCGAATAGGCGGCCATTCCCTTGATCAGGCGATCGCGGACTACCTGCATTTTGAGCACAAGTTTCTCGTTGGTCCCGGAAGGGCGGAGCAAATCACTCGGGCGTACGGCGAGGCAACGCGGAATGCGCCGTCGAGTAACGGCTATATCGAAGCGAGAGGCAGGAATTACATAACTGGAGGGCCCGCGTCTTTCCAGGTCCCGTGCCATGAGCTGGATCATGTCGTCGAACGGCATGTCCTGCAAATCGTCAATATGGTCCTCGATCTTCTCCATCACACGCCGCCCGAACTTAGCCGGGACATCCACATCAATGGGGTGATGCTGAGCGGCGGAAGCGCCATTCTACCCGCACTCGCAGAGCAGATCGGCAAAAAGACCGGACTTCGCGTGACCGTAGCTGATGAACCTGCGCTTTGCGTTGCCAAAGGCCTGCAGCATATATTGAACCTGGGCAGAGGCGATATCGACGTGATGACCAGCGCGCGCTAATCGCCCTTTTCCCGCTGTACACGCAGACATGGTGCCAGTTCGTCAGGAACGCGGACCCCGTTTCAGCCCGCGCATCCATCATTGCGCGTGGGAAAGCCGGGTTATGTTCCGCTGAGCGGCCCAGCGCGGCGAAACCGTGCTACAAAGATGATCGCCAATCCCCCGGGCTTGGCGATCAGCGAGATCAGCGGATTTGCACGACCTTCACGCCGGCGTCCCTTGCTACCAGATTCCAGTGGGTGTCGCCAGTCCAGGCGGGCAGGCCGTCGCGCTGGGCAAGGGCCAGACAGTAGCGATCACCGAGCGACAGGCCGGCGCTGGCGGTTACCGCACGCAGCCGGCCGGCGATCCGCGAGGTGGCGTGGTCGGCGGGGACAATCTTGATAGGCAGCGGATCGAGCATCGCGTCGATCGCGGTGGTGGGCATTCCGAGATAGGCAAAATGGCTGACCACCTCGGCGTAGTTGACCGCCGACATGCGCGCCGCCGCGATCGCCTTGGAAACCTTGGCCGCGCCTTTCTCTTCTTTCAGCATGGCGATCAGGGCAGAGGCATCGAGAACGAATTCGTTCATTCGCCGCTGTCCTCGCGGCGCCGCGCCAGGAAGCCGCCGACACCGGCCTCGGGATGGCCGCCGGTGTATTGCTTGGCTAGAGCCTGCGCACGTGCCACCGCCTGGGCTGCGGTGCGCAGGACCACACCGTCCTCGGTTTCTTCCAGGAATACCGCGCCGCCGCTGGTGAGGCCAAGCCGCTTGCGTACGCCTGCCGGCAGGCTCATGCGCCCATTAGGCGTGATGTTGACTTGTAGCGTCATGCTATCCTCGCTTGGATGACGATCACGGACTAAGCTCATAGCGCATTGGTCAAGGAAATGCCATGTGCATCTACTTGTGTCACGAATTGCGAAGAGTGGCATGAAGGGGCGAGCAGGGAAATTTCACGGCTCTATGGAATGGCCCGCCCGAGCCCATGCTGTCAGCGATGATCCTCGCGATCGAGGGCGAGGACCTGCGAGCGTTGCGCGACCGCGCCCTCCTCGCGATCGGAATGACCTGCGCGCTGCGCCACTCGGAACTGGTGGCGATCCAGCGGGAGCACATCGAGTTTCTTCCCGACGGCATCAGCATCGCTCTCGGTCGCTCCAAAACCGACCAGACCGGAAAGGGCGCGACCATCTTTATTCCGCGCGGCGAGGCTCACTACGGTGAGCCATCTCGAGAGGTGGCTTGACGCGGCCGCGATCGTCGGCGGACCGGTCTTCCTCAATTGGACCCCGCAAGGACGGCTCAGCGCCAACGCCATGTCGGCGCATGGCGCGGAGCTTGATATCAAAGCGGCGGCCGCCGCGGCCGGCTATGATCCGTCGTGTTTTTCCGGGCACTCGCTGGGCGCCGGCTTCCTGCCTGAGGCGGCCAACGAGAGCGAGGATCTGTTCAGCATGAAGGCGCAGAGTCGGTATAAGACCACCGAGGTCCTGGCGGGCTACGTCCGCCGTGAAGACGGGGTCAAGACCAGCGCCGCCTGGAAATTTTCCTGAAATTGCGTGTTTTTCGTGATGTTCGTCTGCGGAAAATGCTTAGAGATTATATCTCTCTACGATTGCTTCCGCAATTGAGTATATCGTCTCGATTTGAATATATTGGTCGTCAATGGTTCTTGTTAATTGATACGTGAGATCAACAACTTCGTTGCTTGCAGTCATACCTTCCTCGTCATAAAATCTATCAGAAAAAGCCTGCAAACGGGGAGGCAATGGAATGGCGGAATCAGATGCCCTTATGACTGTCCCATCAGGTCCGTCGACAAACTGAGTTTTCCCGTGCCACAAAACACTCAATGCAGCTTTTTTTGCGGATTCTTTGTCCGTAATGAAGGGACGGTATTTGTCAAACACAGCGTGGCCAATTGATTTATTGGTATTTGATTTTGGCGTGCTGTTGCTTGAAGATCCACCAAATAATGTTTTCAGAAATCCCATATGATCTCCAATTGAAAAGTTATCGGCGTGCCCGTGAAGCAGACGCCGCTGAACTACGCAAGGCACTTAATGGCTCCAGAATGCACTTGGCTCGATCCTGGACCTCCGCAAATTCGGCCCTTTTGTATCTCCCAAAAGATATTGGGGAACGCCAAATGCCAACCGCTCCGATATTCGACGTTCGTCTTCCCCAAAGCTGCGCGACAGTCGCGCCCACCGAGAGACCAAGTCGAAAATCCGAACTGGCGGTCACAAATCGTTGCCAGATGTGGAGTTGAACGGGCGGCGATCCCGCAGCAGCGTCGCGTGACATCCAGCGTGCTGGTCGTAGTGGCTTGTTCATGACCTTGCGGGAACAGCAGAAGAGCCTTGGACTTATCGCGAGCCGACAGCACCGACTATGCGGTCCAAGAACTCCTTGCGAGCCGTGAGACCGAAGAAGTCCTCGCCCCAATGCACTTCGGGCGGGTAGCTGGCGGCCACGCTGCCTTCCTTCTCGCCCATGACGATCATTGAAGCGAAAGTCTCTTTTCTATAGGGCGTGTTCACGTACCCGATGAAGAGGTCTTTATCCGCGTGATATTCGAACTTTTTGACGGTCATGCCGAATTTGCGAAAATAGGCTTCAACGGTTTCACGGCCAAACGCTGTACCAATTCCGTCGCCGAACGCTTCGGGTGATGACGCCCGCTTGGCGAGGAGGTTGACTGCGGCGTTGCTAGCGGCCCTGTTCAGAAGTCTGAAGACCATTTCGATTTCCCTCATGTTGCACGGTCATGGGTGCATGAAATAGGTTAACGAGGTGTTCAGGCCATTTATTCAAAGGGGATGAATGGCTCGGGAACTGCTTCTGCCTGCTTGCGGACCATCTGAATTATGAATGGTTCAAACAACCCTGCTGCTGCGGGGATGCTGCGGCTCGCCCGCGCCATTGTCCGGAGCGCAGGCGGCAAGGACGGCTTGTGCATCCCAGTCGGCGATTACCTGTTTCACCTGAGCCGCCGCCATCGGTCGCCCGAAAAAATATCCCTGCCCGAAATCGCATTGCTTCACGACAAGATGCTTGAGTTGCTGGGGCGTCTCGATTCCTTCCGCTACCGTGTGAATGCCAAGGTTTCGCGCCAGGTCGAGCACAGCTCCAACGATCGCAGCATCCTGCGTCTCCGCCATGCCCAGCCTGGAGAC
The DNA here is from genome assembly GCF_000293195.2 of Sphingomonas sp. LH128. NCBI lineage: Bacteria > Pseudomonadati > Pseudomonadota > Alphaproteobacteria > Sphingomonadales > Sphingomonadaceae > Sphingomonas > Sphingomonas sp. LH128. The sequence goes on along the minus strand of NZ_ALVC01000023.1, from coordinate 2,398 downwards.
GAATGAGCGGTCGATCTTGATTACGTCTACGGGAAATTGCTTCAGATGGGTCAGCGACGCATACCCGGTGCCGAAGTCGTCCAAGGCGACCGTGACTCCCTCCTGCGACAGGATATTCAGGGCCTCGCTAACCTTCTCAGCGAGCTGCCCAAGGAACACACTTTCCGTCACTTCCAGTTCCAGCAGCCAGGGCCGCAGCTCTGCTCGCCGCAACCGGTCCAGAATACGCTGCGCAAAATCCCCTCGCCTGAAGTCTCCGGCCGATCCGTTGATGGCAATGCGGCCAAACGACGTTCCGGAGGTTACCCAACTGCGCATGTCCGCGATGACCCTATCGAGCATGCGTTCCGTGATCTGAACGGAAAGATCCGCATCCCCGAGCGCCGCGGCAATCGCGCCCGGCGACTGCAAGCCGCGTTCATCGTTCCATCGTAGCAGCGCCTCAAAGCCGACACAGGCGCCGGTTCGCAGGCATACCTTGGGCTGATAAAAGGGCACGATGCGATCATCGTGCAAAGCCGATCGCGCATCCGCCAGCATTTTCTTCTCGCGCTCCGCTGCCGTGCGCAGTTCACCCCGAAAAACGCATATGCGTCCGGCGCCCTCTCGTTTGGCGTCATAGAGGGCGAGATCGGCGCTGCGCAGCAATTCCTCGGAATTGGTGCCGTCCTGGAACGCTACCGCGACGCCGGCGCTGAGACTGACATCGATCTGCCGCCCTTCATAGGACATCGGGTGTCCTATGGGAGCGAGCAGTTCAGCAACGGCTTTTTCCGTCTCTTCTCCGGCAGACCAGTGCGGTAGAATGATCCCGAATTCATCCCCGCCGAGCCTCGCCACCGTGCCCGGCTCGGGTACCGCCCGCGTCAGTCTGGCAGCGACTTCGCTCAACAGAGCGTCGCCGCCGTGATGCCCCAAGCTGTCGTTTACCGCCTTGAAGAGGTCCAGGTCGAACACGATCAAACCGACTGCACTTTGCTGCTCTGCCGCCTCTTCCAGGGCGTTCTCAAGGCTGCCGGCAAACATTTCGCGGTTCGGTAGCCGCGTCAGGGAATCGTGCAGCGCCGCCCAGCGCAGCCCCTCCTCATAATGCTTTTGAACCGTAACATCCTGTAAGGAGCCGACGACGCGGATTGGTCGCCCTTCGTTGTCCCGCACCACATACGCTTTCAGGATAAGATGCAGATACGCGCCGCTCCCGGACAGGAAGCGGAATTGCTCGGTCCAGAAGGTCTTGCCAACGTCGTCGAGATCTTCGATCTGCAGAAGCACTCTGGCCCGATCATCAGGATGAAGTCGCTCCACCCACCAGGCGGCGGATGTTCCCTCCGGCGCATCCGGATAGCCCAATATCGCTATCCCGGCGCTGGAAAGATTTATCCGCCCTTCATCCAGCGAAACGTCCCAGATGATGTCGTTCGCTGCCAACGAGGCAAGGCGATAGCGTTCCTCGCTACTCTGAAGGGCCGATTGCGTAAGCACGACCTGCCGGAATGCTGCGTGGCTGGCCGCGAGCGACCGCAAAATGACAAACGCAGCAAGCGTGAAGGTCAACCCGATCGCAACCCGGTACGAATCGCCGGAAATCAGAAACTGCAGCGTGACGGGCATCGCACCGAAGAGGAGTACGAGCCATCCCGCGACGGGCAAAGCCTGCAGGCAATAGCAGCAGCTGATCGAGCCGACGAAAATATACAACGCGATCGCGGTGCCGCGCACGGGCGCAACGTCATGGAGCAAAAGCAGACCCCAGCCCCCGAATGCCGCGCTGAGTACCGCTGAGGCCGCTATCGTTCCATAAAGATGTCGGCGGATCTGGCGAGCAGTCAGTTGCCTCGATCGCCGCGATATCCAAACCATCGCACGGCCGACGATGGCCGTACACAGGACAGAGGGCATGACCAAACCATAAAGAGAACCCACGTCGCTATCCTCTCTTATTCACGACGCTCGGTTTCAGGCCCGCTCTGGGCATTTGCTGCCGCTGGCGGTGTTGCGCGGACGACCGGCATCGCTGGCGTTTGTTTCACCGCGATCGGATTGATGGGCTTTTCGGGTTGAAGGGCTGGGCTCGGAGTTCTGCGGCGCTGCCGCATGGGCTACGTCGGCGCAGGCTTGAGCCGAAGAACGAGGGCGCGGAACAGGTCGGCATCCGGACAGGCCGAAGCGAAGGCAATGCGGATGCGGCTAGCACTTTCTACGACGCGCGCAGCGACCTTGAGCAGCCGCAGGCGCAAGGTTGTAAACTCGGCGCTTGCCAGAGCAGTGGTCCTGGGCATCACCTGCTGGATGCGCCATAGCAGCCAGTAGGCGGCAGTGTGCAGGATCAGGCGCATCTGATTGGCATTGGCCGAGCGGCACGAGGTGCGATCACTGGCCAGCTGGGCCTTGTGCCGCT
>NZ_ALVC01000022.1:0-25592 GCF_000293195.2 Sphingomonas sp. LH128 | reverse complement strand
CTGGTGTGCATCTTGGCGGTGGAGCCGTCGGACTTGGAGCCTGCGTCCTCGGCCAGTTCCTCCAGCTGCTGCGCGTCGCGCTGGATATATTCGGAGAGCGAGGGCGAAGCGCTGCGGCCGCCGAGCGCCTTCAGGGCGCGCGAAAGCTGCGGCACAACGGCGCGCACGTCGCCGACCAGCGGCACGTCGATCGGGCGGTTGACGCCGATCGCGGTGGGGTCCTGCTGGACGTAGATCCACTTGCGGTTGGCCTCGTTGTCGACCCAGTGGCGCCAGCGGCCGTAGTGGCTCGGCTCGCCCAGTTCGGTGGCGAGCGCAACGCAGCAGTCGCTTTCGACCACCGCGTCGATCGAGGCTTCGGAGAAACCATAAGGGAAAGTGCGGTCCTCAAGCCCTTCGATGAACGAGGTGCCGCCCGAGGTCTGGATCACCGGGCACTGCATCAGTTCGGCCAGTTCGCGCACCGCCGCGCCCGACTTCGAGGTGTGGACGCCGTGGCCGACGAGCAGCACCGGGTTCTTGGCGTTCTTGATGATCTCGGCCGCTTCGGCGATCCGGTCGCCGTCGGCGCCCTGGTCGGTCAGGCGATAGCGGTGCGGCGGCAGCACCGGCGGCAGGTCGAGTTCTTCCAGGATGATGTGCGCAGGGAACTCGATGTAGGCCGGACCGGGGGTGCCCGACAGGGCGACGCGGATCGCCTCGCGGACGATCTCGTCGGTCTGGTCGGCATATTCGATGGAACTGGAGAACTTCACCGAATCCTCGATCATCGGCTCCTGCCGCACGAACTGGATGCGGCCCCGGCGCACGCGGCGCTCGGTGATGCGGGCGCGCTGGCCGCCCATCACGATGATCGGATCGTTCTCGACCTTGGCGCACTGGATCGCCGGCATCAGGTTGGCCATGCCCGGCCCGAGCGTGCCGATGCACAGCGCCGGCTTGCCGGTGATACGCGCGGCGGCAGCGGCCATGTGGCCTGCGGACGCCTCGTGGTGCGGCGACACGACGGTCCAGCCGCGCGTTTCCGCTTCGAGGAAGAGGTGCACGAAGTTGGGATCGGGAATGCCGAACAGGGTGCGGATGCCCTCGGCCTCGAACAGGTCGAGGATGCGCTTGAAGACGGGCGTGCCCTTCTTCTTCGCACCGGCCGGAGCCTCGGGGGCGAGCGTGTCAGCCGCAGGCTGGTCGTCGTACATCGTGAGTGCCTTTCTTCTCGATCCGCTTGGGTCACGCTCTGGGGCGCTTTGAACAGTTGGTTAGCGTAAGGTTCCTAATGCTGTCAGGTGAAATCAACAGGGGTGTTCACTGCGACTCGCCTGCTATCGCCGGGGCGACGCTCGAAGCGACTTTTGTGAGCAGTTCGGAGTTGTCCTGACCGAGCGTAGGAGCGGGGCCGCGCACTTTGCCGGGGGTCTTCGAGAACCACGTCGGCACGCCGGGGAATCGCACCGGGCCTTGCGGCGTTTCCACCTCCTCGAAGAAGCCGATGGCATTGAGGTGTTCGTTGTCGAACAGCTCGTCAGTCGATTGCGGCCGGGCGCAGGGGATATGCAGCGCCTGCAGGGTATCGAGCCATTCCTGCGTGGTCCGGGTAAGGAACGTCTCGCCGAGCAGGCCGTAGACGCGGCCGATCTGCTTCGCGCGCTGGGCGAGGGTGGCGAACTCCTCGCTGGCCCAGGGCGGATTCACGGCGGCGACGAAAGCGTTCCAGTGCTTGTCGTTGTAGATGAGTGCGGCGACGTGGCCGTCCTTCGTTTTATACGGCCGCCGGTTGGGCTCGACTGCGCGGTGGTAGTGCGCAGGCGTCGTCGGCGGGGCAAACATCGCGCCGTTGGCATGCTCGACCAACATGAACGAGGACATCGCCTCGAACATCGTGACTTCGACTTCCTGCCCCTCGCCGGTCCGTTCGCGGTGAAACAGCGCCATCATCGTCGCGTAGAGCGCGTGGAGGCCCGCCACTTTGTCGGCCATGATCGTGGCGACATAGCCGGGCTCGCCGTTCATCAGCCCCTGCACATGGGGGATGCCGCACTCGGCCTGAATGGTGTCGTCGTAGGCGGGCTTGTCGGCCTCGGGCCCCCGGCGCGAATAACCGTAGCAGTTGGTGTAGACGATGTCGGGCCGGATCGCGCGGACCGACTCGTAATCGAAGCCGAGCCTGGCGATCGCCTTGCCGCGCATCGAGTGGATGAAGACGTCGGCGGTGGCGATCAGGCGGCGCAGCGATTCGCGGTCTTCCTCTTGCCGAAGGTCGAGCATGACCCCGCGCTTGCCCCGGTTCACGTTGACATAGATGCCGCCCATGCCGGGTACGGGGCCGGTGGTGATCCAGCGGGTATTGTCGCCCTCGGGCGGCTCCACCTTGATCACTTCGGCGCCCATGTCGGCCATGATCTGCGTGGCGTAGGGTCCGAACACCACGCTGGTCAGGTCGATCACCCTGAGCCCCGCCAGAGGGCCGTTAGGTGCCGTTATGGTATCGTTGAGTGCCATTGTGTCGATCTCCCGCGAGACTTGTATATCTATACGCATTACCGTTCAACGTACGCATATCGGAACAATCAGTTGTCTCGGCGGCGCGGCGCTGCTAGCCTTCTCGCAACGGTAAAATGGGCAAGAGGGCCGGAAAAGCGTGGATTTCTCCCTGAATCAGGACCAGCAGGACATTCGCGAAGCGGTCCTGAAGCACTGCTCGCAGTTCCCGGACGAGTACTGGCTCGAAAAGGATCGCTCTGGCGAATTCCCCTTCGAGTTCCACAAGTCGATGGCCGAGGCCGGCTGGCTCGGCGTCGCCATGCCCGAGGCGGTCGGCGGCGCGGGCCTCGGCATCACCGAGGCGGCGGTGATGATGCAGGCGGTGGCGGAAAGCGGTGGCGGGATGACGGCGGCCTCGGCGATTCACGGGCCGGTGTTCGGGCTTGAGCCGGTCACCCTGTTCGGCACCGAAGAACAGCAAAAGCGCATGATTCCGCCGATCCTGTCGGGCGAGGAGAAGATGTGCTTCGCGGTGACCGAGCCCAACACCGGCCTCGACACCACCAGCCTCAAGACCCGCGCCGAGAAGGTGCCGGGCGGCTACAAGGTCAATGGCGAGAAGATCTGGATCACCAACGCTCACGTCGCCGACCGCATGCTCCTCATCGCCCGCACCACGCCGCTGGAAGAGGTCAAAAAGAAGACCGAGGGGCTGACGCTATTCTATTGCAGGATAGACAGAAAATCGGTCGAGCACCGCCTGATCCCGAAGATGGGGCGGCATGCGGTGGGCTCGAACATGCTGTTCATCACCGACCTCTTCATTCCCGAGGAGGACCGCATCGGCGCGGAAGGGCAGGGGTTCAAGATCCTCCTGCAGGGACTCAATCCCGAGCGCGTCCTGCTGGGCGCCGAGGCCACCGGGCTGGGGCGCGTGGCGATAAAGAAGGCGTCCAAATATGCGCAGGAGCGCGTGGTTTTCGGCCGTCCGATCGGCCAGAATCAGGGCATCCAGCACCCGCTCGCCAAGGCCTGGATGCAGGTGGAAGCCGCCAGCCTCATGGTGTTCAAGGCCGCGACCCTGTTCGACAAGGGCCTCGAATGCGGGACCGAGGCGAACGCCGCCAAATACCTCGCCGCCGAGGCCGGTTACGAGGCGTGCCAGACTGCGGTGATGTCGATGGGCGGCATGGGCTACGCGCAGGAATACCACGTCGAGCGCTACCTGCGGGAAGTCATGATTCCGCGCATCGCTCCGGTGAGCCCACACCAGATCATGAACTACATCGCCGAGAGGGTTTTGGAACTGCCGAGAAGCTATTGAGCGTTACCGTCGTCGTCCCGGACTTGATCCGGGACCGGTGGCTGTCTTTAGATAAGGCCCCATCGGCAAGGCGCCCCGGCGCAAGCAAGGCTGGCCCCGGCCAGCGGTCCTGGCCTTCGCCGGGATGACGAATTTGGAGAGACGATGACTTTGGTTCACACCCCCGCCACCGCCCGTTCCTGGCTGTTCGCGCCAGGCGACAGCGAGCGCAAGATGACCAAGGCAATGGAAGGCGAGGCCGACATCGTCCTGATCGACCTTGAAGACGCCGTCGCCCCTGACGCCAAGGCCGCCGCGCGTCCGCTGGTGCATGACTTCATCAAGGCCAACCCCGAGCAGCGCGCGCGCCTGTGGGTGCGGATCAACCCCTTCGACGGGCCGCACACGCTGGCGGACCTCGCGGCGGTGATGCCCGCGCATCCCGGCGGCATCATGCTGCCCAAGGTCTACGGCCGGGCGGATGTGGAGAAGCTGGACCACTGCCTCTCAGCGCTGGAAGTGGCGAACGGGATCGAGGAAGGCTCCACCCCCGTCATCGTCCTCATCACCGAGACGGCCGAGGCGATGTTCCACACCGGCAGCTACAAGGGCGCCCCGCGCGTGGTGGCGGTGACCTGGGGCGCGGAGGACCTTGCGGATTCGATCGGCGCCTCGTCCAACCGCAACGATGATGGTTCCTATTCCTTCACCTACGAATTGGCGCGCAGCCTGACGGTGCTTGGTGCGGCGACGGCCGGGGTCACCGCGATCGAGACGATCAGCGCCGACTTCCGCGACCTCGAAGCCCTGAGAGCCCGCGCCGAGAAGGTCCGCCGCGACGGCTTCAGGGGCATGATGGCGATCCACCCGGCACAGGTGCCCGTTATCAACGCGGCTTTCACCCCCACCGAGGCCGAGATCGCCGAAGCGCAGGAGATCGTCGATGTCTTCGCCGCCAACCCCGGCGTCGGCGCGATCGGCTGGAAGGGTGGCATGCTCGACAGGCCCTATCTTGCCCGCGCCGAGCGGCTGCTGCGGCAGGCGGGTAAGCCGTGAGCATGTATCGTCGTCGTCCCGGACTTGATCCGGGACCGCTGGCCACGAACAGCCCAGAGCCCAGCAGGGCGTCTTGCCGAGAAGGTCCGGCCAAAGATCGCCACCGGTCCCGGATCAAGTCCGGGACGACGGCATGATCGACCTCATCCCCTACCTGCGGCCCGGCGACCACATCGTCTTCGGGCAGGCTTGCGGCGAGCCGACCACGCTTGTCGAGGCACTGGCCGAACAGGGCGCGCGCATCGGCGATCTCCACGCCTTCATCGCCACCAGCTTTTCCGGCCTGTTCACGCCTGAAACGGCATCCGCCTTCCGCCTTTCGTCGATGGGCGCGATCGGGGCGCTGCGCGTGATGGCAAAAGCGAACGCACTCGACGTCATTCCGGTCCACGTCAGCCAGGTCGCGCCGCTCATCACCGCAGGCGTGATGCGCTGCGACGTGGCGATGATCCAGGTCAGCCCTGCCAACGCGGCGGGCGAGCACTCCTGCGGCCTCATTTCCGACTACGTGCGCGCCGCCGTGGACAAGGCCCGCGTGGTCATCGCCGAGGTCAACGAGCAGGTGCCCTTCGTTCCCGGCGAGACGATCCCGGCCAGCGCGATCGACGTGGCAGTGCCGGTCTCGCGCATGCCGGTCGAGGTCATGCCCGCAAAGATCAGTCCGACTGATGAGGCGATCGCGCGGCTCTGTGCGGAATTCATCGGCGACGGTTCGGTGATTCAAACCGGCGTGGGCGCGGTGCCCGATGCGATCCTGCGGCTGCTGCACGACCGGCGCGACCTCGGCGTCCATTCGGGGATGCTGGGTGACGGCCTCGTCGATCTGGCCGAGGCGGGGGTGCTGACCAATGCGCGCAAGGAGATCGACCGGGGCGTCTCGATCAACGGCGCGCTGATCGGCACGCGGCGGCTCTACGACTGGGCGCAAGGGAATCCGGCGATCCGCATGACGCCGACCAGCTATACCCACGACGCGGGGGTGCTGGGGCAGCTCTCTCGGCTCGTCACCATCAATTCGGCGCTGGAAGTCGATCTCACCGGGCAGGTCAATGCCGAGCAGTCCGGCGCGGCCTACATGGGAGGCACTGGCGGGCAGGTGGACTTCGTGCGGGCGGGCGCGCGCTCGCCGGGCGGTGCTTCGCTGATGGTGCTGGCGGCCACGGCAAAAGGCGGAACGATCAGCAAGATCGTGCCCGCGCTGTCCGGTCCCGTCACCAGTGCGCGCAGCGAGGTAGACGTAGTGGTCACCGAGTTCGGGGCCGCGCAGCTCAAGGGCCAGACGCTGGCCGAACGGGCGCGGCGGCTGGCCGCGGTGGCGCATCCGGATTTTCGCGAGGGTCTGGAGCGCGAGGCGTTCGAGATCGCCAGAAGGGGGTTCTGACATGCAGGATGCCGTGCTTTTCGATGCGCGCAAGGACGGCATTGCCGTCATCACCATCAATCGCCCCGAGCAGCGCAACGCCCTCACCCGGGAAGTTCGCGAGGGCCTGCGGGCGGCATGGGCGCAGTTCGAGGCCGATGACGCCCTGCGCATCGCGATCCTTACCGGCAGCGGCAACAAGGCGTTCTGCGCCGGGGGCGATCTCAAGGAGATGGTCGAGACCGGTATGGCCGTGCCTCCGCGTGACATGTACGCATTGCCTTACGACACCATCGAACTGTCGAAGCCGACCATCGCCGCAGTGAACGGCGTCGCTTTCGCGGGCGGTTGGATGATCGCGCAGGCCTGCGACTTGTGCGTGGCCTCCACCGCTGCGAAGTTCGCGATTACCGAGGTCAAGGTCGGGCGCGGCAGTCCATGGGCGGCCCCGCTGATCCACATGATCGGGCAGCGCATTTTTATGGAGATCGTGCTGACCGGCAAGCCGATCAGCGCCGAGCGCGCTTACGAGATCGGGCTCGTCAACCGTCTTGCCGAGCCCGGCGCGGTGCTGGATGCCGCACTGGATCTTGCGCGCGAAGTGCTGGAAGGCGCGCCGCTCTCGGTGAAGGCTGCGCGTGCGACGGTGATGCTCTCGACCGAGATGGGGCGCAGCGCGGCACTGGCGGCTGCGCGGGCGGCGCATGAGCATGCCTACAACTCGCACGACGCGCAGGAAGGGCCGCGCGCCTTTGCGGAAAAGCGCAAGCCCGTGTGGCAGGGGCGCTAGGTCAGGCCGTCTATCGCTGCCCAGCGGGCGATCCGCGCGGTTCGGGCGCGGCGCCGCGTCATTCCGCCCAGTGCGATGACGGGAACCCGCGCCCGTGCGGAGAGCAGTTTCAGCCCCACCGCGCCGAGTGTTTGTGCACCGGGATGCGAAGCGGTTGGAAAGACCGGGGAAACCAGCACCGCGTCTGCTCCGGTCCGATGCGCGATGGCCAGTTCACGCAGCGAATGGACGGTCGCCAAGCGTAGCATGCCTTGCTTGCGACCCAGCCTTTCGGGCGAGGCATAAACCCCATCCGCCCGCCAGCGACGGGCCAGCGCAGTATCTCCCGCCAGCACCGTGCGATGCCCGTATCGGCGCGCCAGCCTGAGCAGTGCATCGAACCGCGTCTGCCGCGCCTCGGGCGAAAGATGATAGTGCCGGAACACCAGCCCGGACCCGCGCGGGAGTCGCGCCAGTGCATGCTCCAGCCGCGCATCGTTGCGGGCATCGCTGATAAGCCAGAGCTTGGGAAGGGACGGCTGGCGGTTCTTCACGAGGACGCTATAGCAGCACGCCATGGATCAGCTACAAGACATCCGCGCCCGCATCGCCAGGTCCGCCGAGATCGCCGGACGCAAGCCCGAGGCGATCGAACTCATCGCTATCTCCAAGACCCACGACGCCGAGGCGATCGAGCCGCTGCTCGCTGCCGGCCAGCGCGTCTTCGGGGAAAACCGCGTGCAGGAAGCCGAGGCGAAGTGGCCAGCCCTGCGCACGGCCTATCCCGAGGTTAAGCTGCACCTTGTCGGCCAGCTTCAGTCGAACAAGGCGGAGGATGCCGTCGCGCTGTTCGACTGCATCCATTCCGTCGATCGCCCCTCGCTGGTCGCGGCGCTGGGCAAGGCGATGGAAAAGGCGGCCCGCAAGGTCCCGTGCTTCATCCAGGTCAACATCGGTGCGGAGGACCAGAAGGGCGGTTGCGCCATCGCCGATGTCCCCGTGCTCCTCGCTTCGGCGCGGGAAGCGGGCATTCCCGTCGTCGGCCTGATGTGCGTCCCCCCCGCCGGGATCGAGGCGGCGCCGTTCTTCGCGCTGCTGGCAAAGATCGCGGCCGACAATAACGCCGATGGGGGGCTCGACCAGCTCTCGATGGGCATGAGCGATGATTTCGAGACCGCCGTGCTGCTCGGCGCTACACAAGTGCGCGTCGGCAGCGCACTGTTCGGCAAGCGCGCGTGACAATGGAGCGCACCGAAAAGCAGAAGATGCTGGCGGGCGAGCCCTACCGCGCATCGTGCCCGGAAATCGTTGCCGACCAGCGCGCGGCAGCCGAATGGATGGCCGCGTACAACCGCACCATCGACCTTGCCGACCGCGATGCACTGCTGCGCGAACGCTTCGCCGCGGTGGGCGAAGGGGCGACCATCCGGCCGCCGTTCCATTGCGACTACGGGTACAACATCAGTCTCGGGCGCGGGGTGTTCCTGAACTTCAACTGCGTCATCCTCGACGTGGTGGAGGTGACCATCGGCGACGGAACGCAGATCGGCTCGGGCGTGCAAATCCTGACGGCGGACCACCCACGCGATCCGGTCGAACGGGCGAGCGGCCTCGAATGGGGCGTGCCCATCCGCATCGGGCGCAATGTCTGGATCGGCGCCGGGGCGCTCATCATGCCGGGCGTTACGATCGGAGATGATGCGATTGTCGGTGCGGGGAGCGTGGTGACGCGTGACGTAGCCGCAGGGGTTACCGTCGTGGGAAGTCCGGCCAAAGCCAGAAGGTGAGGGAGACGCAGGGGTTTACCACCCCTGCACCCCGTATACCGTCGAGGTCGCGCGCGTAGCTTCGTTACGCACTGACGCTTCGTCGGGAGACTTGTAGCCTGCGGCGCAATATGTGCCTGACGCCGCTGCACGCACGGCGACGACAGTAACGGGGTCTGGGGCGATGGCCCCAGATTCTCCCCTTTTTCCTTCTTACTTCGGCGTATCCAGCTCGTTGCCGGTCAGCGTCACGATATGCAGCAGGTTGGTGGAGCCCGGCACGCCGAACGGCACGCCAGCCAGCGCCACCAGCCGCGATCCGGCCGCGCCGAAGCCGTGGCGCAGGGCCATGCGCTTGCCTTTGGCGATCATCTCCTCGAAGCTGCCGATGTCGCGGGTGACGACGGCGTGTGCGCCCCACAGCAGTGCGATGCGGCGTGCGGTGGGCTGCGAGGGGGTGAGCACCAGCATCGGCGCGGCGGGGCGTTCGCGGGCCACGCGGCGGGCGGAGCCGCCCGAGCCGGTGAACACCACAATGCCCTCGATCGTCAGGGTATCGGCGATCTGCGCGCAGGCTTCCGACAGTGCGTCGGCGCTGGTCGCGTCGGGCGGGGTACGGGTGAGGTGGATGCGTTCGCGATAGGTCGTGTCGCTTTCGACCTTGGCGGCGATGCGGTCCATGATGGTCACCGCCTCGACAGGCCACTGGCCCGCTGCCGTTTCGGCCGAGAGCATGACCGCGTCGGCGCCGTCGTAGACCGCGTTCGCGACGTCGGAGACTTCGGCGCGGGTGGGCGAGGGGCTGGTGATCATCGATTCCAGCATCTGCGTGGCGACGACGACCGGCTTGCCCAGCGCGCGGGTCTTTTCGATGATGTGCTTCTGGATCGGCGGCACTTCCTCGGGCAGCAGTTCCACGCCGAGGTCGCCGCGTGCGACCATGATGCCGTCCGACAGCTCGATGATCTCGTCGAGGCTTTCGACGGCTGCGGGCTTTTCGATCTTGGCCATGATCGCGCCCTGGCCGCCCGACAGGCGGCGCGCTTCAGCGACGTCCTCGGGGCGCTGGACGAAGGAGAGACCGATCCAGTCCGCCTTCTGCTCGACCGCGAAAGCGAGGTCGCGGCGATCCTTCTCGGTCAGGGCCGGGATCGGGATCAGGGCATCGGGAATATTGACGCCCTTGCGATCGGAGATCGGGCCGCCGACTTCGGCGCTGCACAGTATCGCGTCCGGTTCGGCGCGGATGACGATGAGGCGCAGCTTGCCGTCGTCGATCAGCAGGCGCTGGCCCTTCTGGAGGATGCCGAAGAGTTCGGGATGCGGCAGGCAAACGCGTTCGTCGTTGCCCGGGGTCGGGTCACGGTCGAGCGTGAAGTGGGCGCCGTGGCGCAGGAAGGCCTTGCCGCCCTCGAACTGGCCGACGCGCAGCTTGGGGCCTTGCAGGTCGCACAGGATCGCGACGGGGCGCTCCAGGTCCTTCTCGACCGCGCGGATGTTGGCGATCGTCTCGCGGTGGGTGTCGTGGTCGCCGTGGCTCATGTTGACGCGGAAAGCGTCGGCGCCGGCCTTGAGCAGCTTGGCGATCGTCTCCTTGTCGCGGCTTGCCGGGCCCAGCGTTGCGAGGATCTTTACCTTGCGCTGGCGCTTGATGCCGCGATGGTGGGGAGAACGACGATAGGGCCCATTTGCGTTCAGGGCGCCCGAAGGAATGGTGCTGACCAAGTTTACTGCCTCTTCCGGAAACTGGGCCCCATATGGCAAAGGCGTGATGACAAACCAAGGACGATCGGTGCGATTATGAACGGCAAGGATAACATTGATACGATAGATGACGCCGTGGCCGCTGCCGCGTTCCGTCGCCTTGTGCGCCACCTCCAGCAGCGCCACGATGCCGAGAACATCGACCTGATGGGGTTGGCGGGCTTTTGCCGCAATTGCCTGGCCGACTGGATTCGCGATGCGGGGTACGAAGGCGACAAAGCTGCCGCCCGCGCGGTGATCCACGGGATGCCGTTCGACGAATGGAAGGCAAAGCACCAGAGCGAAGCCACGCCGGAACAGATCGCGCGGATGGAAGAGAGCCTGAAGAAGAACGGCGGGACGCATTGACCTTTACGTCGTCCCGGACCTGATCCGGGACCGCTGGCCGTGAACGGCCTACTTGGCTGCGCGCGCTGCGATCTCTCACCGAAAGACAGCCACCGGTCCCGGATCAGGTCCGGGACGACGAGCCTGCCTGTCAGGGCGTCGCCACCTTCATCAGCACGATCCCGCTGAGGATCAGTCCGGCGGCGAGCAGGCGCATGGCGCTTGCCGATTCGCCCATGAACACGATCCCCGCCGCGAAAGCGCCCACCGCGCCGATGCCGGTCCACACGGCATAAGCCGTGCCCAGTGGCAGGGACCGCATCGCGGCGGCGAGCAGGCCGAAGCTCGCCAGCATCGCGGCCAGAGTCACGACGCTGGGCCACAGGCGCGTGAAGCCCTCCGACTGTTTCATGGAAAACGCCCAGACCACTTCGAGCAGGCCGGCGATGGCGAGAAGAACCCAGGGCATTCGGCAATCTCCTTATGAGGCGATTCCCGGGCCGTCCCGGACTTGAAGCTCCGTCGAAGGAGACGCACGAACGTGGTCGGCGCACTGGCCAGATAGGAAAGTGCGGCTTTGGGGGCAACCCTTTGCGCGTCCTCCACATGATTTCCACAGGGGGGCGCTTTGCCCGAATCCTGTTGTCTCGCTATCAGCGCCGCCAACCGATTCACCAGCATTTACCGGAGCACGTACCCCCATGGCCGAAACCACCGACGATCGCCTGCGCCTGCTGATCGAGCGCGTCGAGCGCCTGGAAGAGGAAAAGAAGGGCATCTCGGACGACATCCGCGACGTCTACAACGAAGCCAAGGCCGTCGGCTACGACGTCAAAATCATGCGTGCCATCGTGCGCCTGCGCAAGATGAAGCCCGACGACCGCCGCGAAATGGACATGCTGCTCGACACCTACAAGTCGGCCCTTGGCATCGACTGATCCTCATTCCTCCCCGAGCCTGCTCGGGGAGGGGGACCGCCCGCGCAGCGGGTGGTGGAGGGGGCGTCAGCTCCCCAGTTGCACCAGCACCATGGCCGCCGCATTGGCGCAGCCGTGCTGGAGCATCGAGGCCGGAAGGCCGATGCGCTGGCGCGTGAAGCCCAGCAGCACGCCTGCCCACAATTGCGGCAACACCATCGGCAGCGCGAGCGCGGATATGGTCGGGTAGTTCATCAGATGGACGCCTGCGAACAGTAGCGCCGCCAGCCAGAACACCGCCGGATAAGCCGCCGCATAAGTGGAAGACGTCGGACGCTTGCGCAGCCACAGCCACCCTCCGACAGCGGCGACCACGAGCGCCAGCAGCGATCCTGCCAACACCAGCGGCTGCAGTGATTTCGCCATGACGGCCAGCCCCGCGAACAGGCCGAAGCACGGCAGCAGCCATAGCGCGCGGGGGCGTCCGGTCTGCCAGCCACGGAAGATCATCTCCTCCAGCACCGGTGCGATCACGATGGTGATCGGCAGCAGCCAGCCTGCCGGCAGCTTGTCGAAGGCGTCGGGCAGCGGCTGGCCCATCGTCTTCTGGTAGAGCCCGAGCAGCGGCAGGATCACCAGCAGAAGCCCGCCGATGTGCAGCACCGTCAGCAGCGCCAGCCGGGGCCATGCCTCACGCGACCGCAGGCCGATGGGCGCAAGTATGCGCGGCCGGGCGACGAAGCTCGCCAGTTCGCGCAGCAGGGCAGAGGGTACTGAGGAGCTTGTTTCGATCCGGGTCGCCATGCTTCGTTCTATCCCCGATTTCCTTGCCAATTCGTTGTCTTGCCAGCACCGTGAGACGGTGCAACCTTGGCGGTCCAGCGAAGGAGAGCGCGCCGATGATCGTCACCACCACTCCCACCGTCGAAGGCCAGCCAGTCCGTGACTATCTGGGTATCGTCACTGGCGAAGTCATCGTCGGCGCCAACCTCGTGCGCGATCTCTTCGCCGCCGTCACCGACATCGTCGGAGGTCGCTCCGGCAAGTACGAGGAAGTCCTCCAGCGCGCCCGCCGCGAGGCGTTGAAGGAAATGGAAGCGGAGGCGGAGAAGCTGGGCGGCAACGCCGTGGTCGGCGTGGACATAGACTACGAGGTGATCGGATCGCACGGTTCGATGCTGATGGTAAGCTGTTCCGGAACTGCCGTCGTCCTGTAGCAGACCGACTCCGGTTGCCCTTTGGGGTGCCCCTGTTGTAAGGCCCGCGCCACTTCATTCATCGCAAAGACCCGTGGACTCATGGGCAGGCAACGAGCGGACCGATGGCAGGCCATTCCAAATTCAAGAACATCATGCATCGCAAGGGTGCGCAGGACAAGAAGCGCTCGGCGCAGTTCTCCAAGCTCAGCCGCGAAATTACCGTCGCGGCGAAGATGGGCATGCCCGACCCGGACATGAACCCGCGCCTGCGCGCCGCCGTCAACGCGGCCAAGGCGCAGTCGATGCCCAAGGACAACATCCAGCGCGCGATCGACAAGGCGAGCAAGGGCGACGCCGAGAACTACGAGGAAGTGCGCTACGAGGGCTACGGCCCCAGCGGCATCGCCATCATCGTCGAGGCGCTGACCGACAACCGCAACCGCACTGCTACCAACGTGCGCACCGCCTTCGCCAAGAACGGCGGCAACCTCGGCGCCTCGGGCGCGGTTTCGCACGGCTTCGAACGCCTCGGCCTAATCGAGTACCCCGGCAGCGTGGGTGACGAGGACAAGGTCCTCGAAGCCGCGATCGAAGCGGGCGCCGAAGACGTGCAGAGCGACATGGGCGACGGCGACGAGAACCCTGGCAGCCACCAGATCTGGGTTTCGGTCGATGCGCTCCACGAAGTCGCGCGCGAGCTGGAAAAGACCCTGGGCGAAGCCGAAGGCGTCAAGCTGGCATGGAAGCCCAACCTCACCGTCGATGTCGACGCGGACACCGTCAGCACGCTGATGAAGCTGGTCGACACCCTCGAAGACGACGACGACGTCCAGACCGTCTGGGGCAACTACGAGATTTCGGACGAGGTCATGGAAACGCTCGGCTGATATGCTGGCACTGATCGCCCGCGCCCTGCTTTCGGGCGTTCTCATCGTGGCGATCGCGGAAATCGGCAAGCGCCTGCCCGCTCTGGGTGCGCTTGTCGCTTCGCTGCCGCTGGTCTCAGTACTGGGCATGATCCTGCTGTGGCAGGCCCGCCCGGATGCCGAGAACATGGCGGTCCATGCCGGGGCGACGTTCTGGTACGTGCTCCCCTCGTTGCCGATGTTCCTGCTGATGCCCGTCCTGCTGCGCAATGGCCTTGGTTTCTGGGCCTCGCTGCTGGCCGGGTGCGTGCTGACCATCGTGCTCTATTCGCTGATGATGCATTTCGGGCCGCGGCTCGGGCTGAAGGTCTGACATCATGATTATCCTCGGCATCGACCCCGGCCTGACCTGCACGGGCTGGGGCGTCGTCGCCAAGAGCGGCAGCCGCCTCAGCCATGTCGCCAACGGCCAGATCCGCACCAACGCCAAGGCCGGAATGGCCGAGCGGCTGGTCGAACTCGACGCCGCGCTGACCGATGTGATCCTCCAGCACCGGCCCGATACCGGCGCGGTGGAGGAAGTCTTCGTCAATGTGAACCCGCAGTCGACCCTCAAGCTGGGGCAGGCGCGCGGTGTCGCGATGCTGTCCGTGGCGCGCGCCGGGATTCCGGTGGCGGAATATTCGACCAAGCTGGTGAAGAAGGCGATCGTCGGCACCGGCGGGGCGGCGAAGGCGCAGATCCAGGCGATGCTGATGGTGCTGCTGCCGGGCGTGAAGCTGGCGGGCGAGGACGCCGCCGATGCTCTGGCGGTGGCGATTACCCATGCGAATATGCTGGGCAGTCACAGATAAAAGGGAAGTCCTGGGGCCATCGCCCCAGACCCCAAACTGTCGTTGTCGCGCGCGCAGCAGCGGCGGCCTAACATTACGCCGCAGGCTTTCAATGTCTCCCGGCTCACCGTCTGACATGACGAAGCGGCGCGCGTGGCCTCGACGCTATACGGGGTGCAGGGGTGGTAAGGCCCTGCTTGCCTCTCTTTTCCTCTGGCGCCCCGAATCCCTTCCTGCCATAGGAACAAACCATGATCGCCAAGCTGACAGGATTGCTCGACGACACCGGCGCCGACTGGGCCATCATCGACGTCAACGGAGTGGGCTACCTCGTCCATTGTTCGGCGCGGACGCTGGACCATCTCGGTATCCGGGGTGATCGCGTCGTCGTCCATACCGAGATGCAGGTTTCGGAAACCGACCAGCGCCTGATCGGCTTCACGTCCGGGGCGGAGCGCAACTGGTTCCGTCTGCTGACGGCGGTGCAGGGTGTCGGCTCGAAGGTAGCGCTGGCGATCCTCTCCGCTTTGACGACCGAGGAACTCCAGCGAGCCTGTGCGGGCGGCGACAGCGCCATGGTGGCGCGCGCGAACGGCGTCGGGCCGAAGCTGGCGAGCCGCATCGTCAACGAACTCAAGGACAAAGCCGGCGGCATGCTCACCGCGCCGGGGGCGTCCGGCATCGTGGCGGTGGCGCCTGCGGGCTCGGCCAGCGCCGATGCGGTCTCGGCCTTGCAGAACCTTGGCTTCAAGCCTGCGGTGGCGGCGACGGCGGTTGGCAAGGCGGTCGATCAGCTTGGTGAGGATGCGGCGCTGGGCGACCTCATGCGCGTGGCGCTGAAGCTGGCGACGGGGTGAAGATCATGTCTCAGGTCAAACTCGACATTCCTGCAGAGCAATTACAATGGATCGAAAAAAAGGTTTCGCAGGGGCGCTTCCTTGATGCTGCTGAATATGTCCGGCATCTTGTTCGCCGTGATTTGGAGCGCACAGAGCAGGAAGCGACCGCATCGGGGCATCCGCTCAAATGAGCTTCGTGGATCAATACGAGGATCGACAGCCGCCGCGGATGCTGCCGACGATTTTTGGGATCTTAGCAAGCCCGATTAGCATCGCCATTGTGCTATGCGTTATATCTTGGTCCTTTGCGCCTGGATTTATCGGACTGGCACTGCCGCTATGCCTTTTGGTCGGTGTTCCCGTAGCACTCGGTGTCAGAAAGCGAATGACGCTGACGTTTCCAAATTGCGCACTGGCGGGCGGCACGTCCGGGTTCCTGACCGCGCTTATGATCATGATCGTCGCGGCCATACGCGACACGTATTATGAAATTGGCAGCTCTTTCTTCATACTGACCTTTGGTGGCGTTGTGTGCGGAGGCATAGCTTTCCCGTGGATCAGATGGATGGATCTGCGCTTTCCAGCTACAGGCCATTCATGACCGACAATCCCATCCTTTCCCCCAATCGCCAGGTCGAGGACGCCGATGCCGCGCTTCGGCCCAAGACGCTCGCCGAGTTCGTCGGGCAGGCGGCGGCCAAGGACAACCTGCACGTCTTCATCGAAAGCGCCAAGTCGCGGCGCGAGGCGATGGACCATGTGCTGTTCTTCGGGCCTCCGGGCCTTGGCAAGACGACGCTGGCGCAGATCGTCGCGCGCGAACTGGGCGTGGGTTTTCGCGCCACTTCCGGTCCGGTCATCGCCAAGGCGGGCGACCTCGCCGCGCTGCTGACCAATCTGGAGCAGGGCGACGTCCTGTTCATCGACGAGATCCACCGTCTCAATCCCGTGGTCGAGGAAGTGCTCTATCCGGCGATGGAGGACCGCGCGCTGGACCTCATCATCGGCGAAGGTCCGTCGGCGCGCTCGGTGCGGATCGACCTGCCGCCGTTCACGCTGATCGGCGCGACGACCCGGCAGGGCCTGCTGCAGACGCCTCTACGGGACCGTTTCGGCATCCCGGTGCGCCTGCAGTTCTACACCGTCGAGGAACTGGAGAAGGTCGTCAGCCGCGGCGCGGGCCTGCTCGGCATCGGCATCGACAAGGGCGGAGCGACCGAGATTGCCCGCCGCGCACGCGGTACTCCGCGTGTCGCGGGGCGCCTTATGCGGCGGGTGCGCGATTTCGCGCATGTGGCGGGATCGGACACCATTACCCGTGCGATCGCCGACGATTCGCTCACCCGGCTGGAAGTGGACGCCATTGGCCTCGATGCGCAGGATCGCCGGTATCTGAGGATGATCGCGGACATCTACAAGGGCGGCCCGGTGGGCGTGGAGACGCTGGCGGCGGGACTGTCCGAACCACGCGACACGATCGAGGAAGTGATCGAGCCGTACCTCATCCAGTTGGGCCTTGTCGCCCGCACGGCACGGGGACGTTGCCTCAATGATAGGGGTTGGAGCCACCTTGGCATGACTCCTCCTGCGGGGCCGCAGGGCGGGTTGTTCGATTCGGAAGGGTGAGTGCGCCAAGCGGCACATTCGCCGCAAAAGCGTCGGTCTGCTTTACAACCCGCCGAACCAACAGTCCCGTTTCGGTACACCCTCTGAGTTAGAATGATAAATTAACCCAGTTTCCCGCATCGGGACGGTGAATTGCGGGTGAATGACGTTGCCGCATTAACGTGTCTCTGCGTTGTTTCTGGCAGATGGATGCACGGTAGCCCCAGAGGGCCTTCGGGCCTCCGGTGCGAAACAAAGAGAGCAACGCGTTATGTCGGTTCGGATGGCCCTTGCTAAACTGTCTGCCTGTGCGGCGGGCTGTGCCGTGATCGGCGGCGGCGCCGTTCACGTCGCCGAGACGCAGTCGGCGAAGACCGAGTACCGCAAGGTGAAGATGGCCAAGGCCGCCCCGGTAAAGAAGCGCCCGGCCCAGCGCCTCGTCCGGAAGGACCAGCCCCGCACCACCAAGCGCGTGCGCAAGATCATCAAGCGGACCTGCTGCGACCAGCCGCAGATGGCGATGGTGCCGATGCCCGCGCCGTACATGCCGCCCGCGCCGGGTCCGTCCTACTCGGGCGGCAGCGGCGGCGCGCCGGTAGTGATCGGCGGCGGCGGTGGCGGCTTCGGCGGCTTTGGCGGCGGGTTCTTCGGCGGCTTCTTCGGAGGCAGCGGCGGCGGTGGCGGCGGCAACGTCGTGATCACCTCGACCAGCAGCGGCGGCGTGACTTCCACGACCGGCGGTGTCACTTCGACTTCGGGCGGCGTCACGTCCACCACGGGCGGTGTGACCTCGACCAGCGGCGGCGTCACCTCGACCTCCAGTTCGAGCACCGGTGGCCTGACCTCCACGACCACGACCGGCGGGATCACCTCGACCACGTCGACCAGCTCGGGCAACGTGACCAGCACCAGCAGTTCCAGCTCGTCCTCGTCCTCGTCGTCTTCTAGCTCCAGCTCCAGTTCGTCCTCCAGTTCCTCAAGCGGCGGTGACGATCATTCTTCCGGCGGCGCGACCTCCACGGGATCGTCCAGCGGTTCGTCGTCCAGCTCGTCTTCGTCGTCGGGGTCTTCCTCGACTTCGGGCGGTTCGACCGGCTCGACTTCGTCGAGCAGCTCCAGTTCCTCGTCTTCCTCTTCGTCGTCCAGTTCGTCCTCGGGTGGTTCGACCACGAGCACGTCGGGCGGCACCGATGTACCCGCTCCGCCGATGCTGATCCTGTTCGGCGCGGCGGCTGCAGCTATCGTCGGACGACGCCGGCTGGCCCGCGCGAAGGCGGCCTGACATCTGAACACGGGGAGGGCGACGCCAAAGGCGGTGCCCTATGTGGAAGGGCGAGGTTCGCGGACCTCGCCCTTTTCATATGTTTTGCAAGGCCCGGCGTCTTTTACGGCCGGTTAACCAGAAATGCCCGATACGGCCTCTCGAAGCACAGCCGAGTTTCGCGGGGCCGATTCATGAAGATGGAACCTATCCTGCCGTTCGCCGAACGGACCTGCCCACGCCTCTCGGTGGTGGTGCCATGCTATAACGAGGAGGCCGTTCTCCTCATGCTGGAAGCACGGCTCGCGGCCGCCTGCCGGGAACAAGTGGGCGAGGACTACGAGATCGTCCTCGTCAACGACGGCTCCACTGATCGCACCTGGCCGCTGATCTGCGTACTGGCCGAGCGCAACCCGCGCGTTCTGGGCGTCGACCTCTCGCGCAACCATGGGCAGCAGCTGGCAGTGACAGCCGGACTGCAGATATGTCGCGGCGACCTGATCATGATGATCGACGCGGACCTGCAGGACCCTCCGGAACTTCTTGGCGCAATGATCGAGAGGATCGAGGCGGGCGCGGACGTCGCATATGGCCAGCGCGTGGCGCGGCACGGTGAAAGCGCTTTCAAGCGGGGAACCGCATCGCTTTTCTACAAATTGCTCAACCGATTGTCGGAGCAGAACATCCCCGTCGATACCGGTGATTTCCGGCTGATGACCCGGCGCGTGGTCGATCAACTCAACGCCATGCCCGAGCGCTGTCGCTTCATGCGCGGCATGGTCAGCTGGCTGGGGTTCGAGCAGGTTGCCGTACCCTACGAACGCGATGCGCGCAGGGCGGGTGAAACGAAGTATTCCGTGCGGCGCCTGATGAGCCTTGCCATCGACGCCATCACGAGCTTTTCGACGGTGCCCCTGCGGCTGGCCTCTCATCTCGGCGTCCTGTCGGGATTTGCGGGGTTCGCACTCCTGTTCTGGGCGATCTGGCGCTGGTCCGAGAACGGGGTGATCATCGGCTGGACCAGCACGATCGCGGTCATGCTGATCATGGGTAGTATCCAGCTGATCATCCTCGGCGTTTTCGGCGACTACCTCGGGCGGCTCTATATCGAAAGCAAAGGGCGGCCGCTGTTCATCGTGCGCGAGGTGCGCAGCCAGTCGCGGGCGAGCGAGCGCGGACCTGTGGTGATGCCGCTGACGGTCGGCGCCTTCGATCCGCGGGTCTGACGTCCTGCCGATGACCCTGACAATGGCCGCGTTGCGCTTCGGGCTGGTGGGTGTGCTGAACACGATCGTCGGCTTGGCCGTAATCTGGGCGCTGCTGCGGCTGGGGGTGGGCGACTATCCGGCCAACGCCTGCAGCTACGGAGTGGGTGTGTGCTGCTCCTTCGTGCTCAACCGGACCTGGACATTCGAGGTGCGCGGGCCGGTCGCTTCCACGGAAGTGGCGCGGTTCCTGACCGTCTTCGCGCTGTCCTACGGCGCGAACCTGGGCATGCTGACGCTGATGCGCGGGCTCGGCTTCGCGCAGAGCCTGATCGGGCAGGGCGCGGCGATGGCGGTTTATTCGGCCTGCTTCTTCCTCCTGTCCCGCCATTTCGTCTTCGCTCCGGGGCGCGCCGCGCGATGACGGGGCAGTCGGGAACGATCCCGCTGCGCTGGTGCGCGGCGCTGGTGCTGCTGGCCGCCGTGCCGCTGTTCTGGCCGGTGGTGCCGCCGCTGACCGACCTGCCCGGGCACATGTCGCGCTACATGGTGCAGATGGACGGCGGACGCAGCGCCGATCTGGCGCAGTGGTACAGCTTCCGGTGGGGCCTGCTCCCTAACCTCGGCGCCGATCTGCTCGCCTGGGTGTTCGAGCCGATCGTCGGCCTGAGGCTGGCGGTGAAGGCCATTGCGATCCTGATCGTGATGCTGCAGGTCGCGGGTTACCTTTGGCTGTCGCGCGCGGCGCATGGGCGGGTGGCGGTGACCGCGCTGTTCGCGGTGCCGCTGGCGCTGGGCAATCCGTTCCAGTTCGGGTTCCTCAACTTCACGCTGGGCATGGCGCTCGTCACGCTCGCACTGGCCTGGTGGATCAGTCCGTCGATGGCGGACAACCCGCGGCGGCGCTGGCTGGTGTTCTGCCTGGTCGCCTGCGTCATCTGGGTGTGCCATCTGGCCGCATGGGCGACTTTGTGCGTGCTGGTCGGGTGTTGTGAACTGGCCGGACGTTTCGAGCGATCCGGGCGCCTGTTGCCGGCGCTGTGGGGCGGGTTCCTTGCCAGCACCTGCCTGTTGGTGCCGCAGCTGGCGAGCATGGCGTGGCCGAACCCGGCCGGGCACCTGCCGAACGAGAACTGGTTCCGGCTGGGGCTCAAGATCTATCACTTCGCCAACGTTCTGGCGGATCGATGGGACGCCTGGGATTACCTCTGCGCGGCCGGACTGCTCGCCCTGATCGTGGCTGTCTGGCGCTCGCCGCGCTTTGCCCTGCACAAGGGGTTGGCGCTGGGCACGATCGTGCTGCTGGTGGTGTTCATGGTCATGCCGGGCACGATCTACGGGTCGGCCTATGCCGACATGCGCCTGACGCCCATGATCTATGCGCTGGCGCTGATCTGCGCGCGGCCGCTCGACCTTGGTGCGTGCAGGCAGCGGATGCTTGTGGTCGCCGGGATCGCCTTCGTGGCCTTGCGCCTCGTCGGCAACACGGTGAGCATGGCCGCCTGGGACGAGCAGATCAGCAAGGAGCAGGCCGTGGTCGAGCACGTCCCGCGCGGCTCGCAGCTGCTGACCTTCATCGCGCTGCCTTGCGTCAACTTCATCCGGCAGCAGGCGCGGGTGCGCGATGTTCACGTCGCCAGCTATGCGATGATGCGCCGCCATGCCTTTGCCAACGACCAGTGGGCGATGCCGGGCGGTCAGCTCATGAGCATCGACAACCCTGCCGCCGGTCCCTTCATCGACGCGCAGACCGGGGCGCTGGTCGGCGAGAGTTGCCAGGGGTTCAACCAGCTGCTCACGGCGATCGACCGGGTGCCTGACGGCATTCCCCGGTTGTGGGTGGTCTGGCACGTGCCCGAACTGCCGCTCGCCGGGTGGCGGCCGGTGGCGCGCTCGGGAGATTCCGTGCTGTACCTTCGTCAGATGCCATAGCGGCGCTTGACCGCACGGTAGCGTTCAAGGCGCATCACCTCGCGCTCGGCCGGATCGACCAGGGCGGTGTCGGCCGGGAGATGCTCGATCAGCCGGTTCCTCGGTACGAGCCGGGTCTGGAACCTTGCGGTGTCCTGCGTCAGCAGGTTGCGATAGGTCAGGTTGCCCTCCCGAAACCGCTGCGTGTCGAGCCAGTTGTGCACGCCCGGATCGTCATGGGCGAGCACCAGCCGCACCACGCCGTCGCCGTCGACGCGGGTGCGCGCCGGGGTGTAGCTGACCGGCCGGTGCAGGAAGTCCATCGAGCCCATGAAAGCGCCGCCCATGCCGAAGATCCAGAAGCCGGGGTGCGCGTCCATCTCGACGATCAGCGCCTCGTCCGGTTCCAGCCGCCAGACCATGTGCGCCGCCATCCGCCCGCGCTTCGCGTCGGAGGCATCGTTGGCAGTCCGGTCGGGAGGGAAGGCGCCCAGCGCATGCGGATCGCACACGCCGCGCGAGGTCAGCCACGAATGCTCCGGCCAGTCGTGCATCAGGCCGGTGACGAAGGCACCCGCCCAGTCCATCGCCTCGATCATTTCCGCAGATGTGGGCAGCGGCTTTGCGCCTGCGGTGTCCAGTGCTTCGATGGTCAGGGAGGTGGGGGTTTCGTCCCAGCCGTCGAAGGCTTCGCGGATGAACAGCTTGCGGCTGCCCGGCGTGGTCGGGAGCCAGTTGCCCGGCCGGGGTTCACCGCCGACGAAGAGTTCGAAGTCGCCTCGCGCGTCCGCCTCGATCTGCGCGCCGAGGATGTTGCACTCGGGAATGTCGCCGAAGGGCTCGTGAAGCGAGGGCCAGTCGGTGCCGGGGATGGTCTCGGGGCGCGGGCCTTGCACGGTGATGTTCAGCCAGCGCGCGGTGCCCTTGCGGCCGGTCAGGCGGTACGTGCGGTTTCCGTCGATCCAGGCCTGCCGATACGTGAAGTCGGCGACGTCGCCCCCCAACTTGCGTGTCGGCGTGACGAAGGGGTGTATCTGCGGGAACGCGGTATCGCGCGTCTCCAGCGCGAGGTCGAAGGCCTGCCCCAGATTCTGCGTCAGGAAGCGAAAGGCGTCCGCGCGCTGGAGCGGATTGGCGGGATTGGCGTCCTTGAAGGCACTGTGACCAGCGTTTTTCAGGCGGTCGCAGAATTGCTCCCATGCCACGCGCAATAGGGCATCGTCGGGTCCATCGCCAAAGGCCATGTCAGGCTCCCAGTCGGTCGAGCATGTCGGAAAGGGCGCGGGCGGCGCGCGTGCAGGCTTCGCGCGGGCCTTCCGCCTCGATGCGCGGGCCTACGAGTTCGAGGTCGAACAGCCCGGTGTAGCCAAGGTCGAGCACATCGCACAGGATCGCCTCGAGCGGGATCGCGCCATCTCCCGGCACCGCGCGGCAGGGCGTGCTGCGATCGCCGAGCACATAGTCGCTGACTTGCACCAGCCCCGCCAGCGGCATCGCGTCGGCCAGCTTTCCGCGCAAGTCGGACTCGGTCCAGCATGCATGCAGTTCGACGCAGACATCGATCGCGGCCATCCGGGCGAGGCGGACGGCATCGGGCAGGGTGTGGGCCATGTGGATGTCGGCGTTGAGCGGAGAGGCGTTTTCCACCAGCAGGCGAATCCCCGCCCGCTGCGCCGCATCGCGGCAGGGGGCGAGCAGGTCGGCGAAGCGCTGTGCTGCGGCCTCCCAGGACAGTGCACCGCGTCCTCCGGTGAGGAGATAGATTGCGGGCGCGCCCACTTCAGCCGCGACCTCGATAACACCGAGCAGGTTCGCCGCCGCCTTCCCGGTGTCGCGTTCAAGGTCGGGATGGAGGGCGAAGAGGTGGTTGATGCACCCGATCTGGACCGGGCTTTCGCGTGCCGCCGAGCGGGCTTCCTTCGTTTGCAGGCACGGCGCGGCGAGTGTGCAGTGCTGCACGCCGATGCTGCGGCAGAAGTCCAGGAAATCTGCGGTTGGCTCGGTGATCAGGGCCACCTGATGCAGGCTGACGCGCGGGTGCATCGGCGGTTACCTGCGCACTTCGATCGGCACGCCGAAGCGCTCGCGGAAAGGCGCGAACTCGGCGTTGAGATCGTCGATGCAGTAGCCGGCGTCGATGAGCACCCGCGTCGAGTAATGGAACTTGCCGTGGCGATCGCCGCGATTCTCGGCGAGGTAAGCGCGCATGGCGTCCTCCTGTCGCGGCCCGAATGCGCGGTCGGCGAATCGGTAGTAGCCGCGCACGGTGCCGATGGGATCGGCGACGAAATCGGCATAGCGCACGTGATGAATGCGCGGGTCATCAACCAGTGGGTCGGTCATGGTATGGCCGATCGACCAGCGCACGCGTTCGACGTGCGCGCGCGCCTCTTTCACGAGGTCGATCGGACCGACGATGCCTTCCATGATGTCGGCCATCATCATCGTCGAACTGGCCGCGACCATCACCGGGTCGCGGTGCAGCCAGACCAGCGTGGCGTCGGGATAGGCGTCGAAGAACGCCGCAAGGCGCGTGGTGTGAAAGCCCTTGAGCACCCAGTATTTGCGCGGGCGACGGAACTGGAAGGCCTGCAGCATGGCCTTGTGGATGCGGTACTGTGCGACTGGATCGGTAGGCAGGCCCATCGACAGGTTCTGCATCGGCACCCGCCACCAGGCGGTGGGCGTCATCACGCGAAAGTCGAAAGCCCAGGTCCGCTCGTCTTCGGGCAGGCCGTGGCCGAGCATGTCATTGTAGGGGTGGCAGTGCAGCCACTTGGCCATCTTCGCGTTGATTTCCCGCCATTCCTCGTCGGCGAGACGGTAGCGAGGGTCATCGCCCGTAACGGTCCCGGGCGGCGGCGATGGATGCATGACCTCGGCGAAGCGCAGCGCCCGCGCGTCCGGGTCCACCGACATCAGCGCATGCATCAGCGTGGTGCCAGATCGAGGCTCGCCGCTGGCGAACATCGGCCGTTCGATCACTTCGTCCGCCAAAGGAAACGCGCTGCGATCGTGGAAGAAGCGCAGGCGGTCGGTGAGCAGCCAGTGGATGTTGCGCGCTGCCGACTGCCGGCCCGCCTCGTCCATGGGGATGGTGTCGATATGCGCCACGGCAAGGGCGAAGCGTTCGGGAAAGCCTTCATCCGCCCAGTTTGTCAGACCGGTTTGGTCGATCGCATGCTGCAGCAATTGCTGCGGTTCGAGCGCAGCCATCGGATCAGCCCTCCACCAGCCGGGTGATCTCGTCCTCGGTCTCCCGGACCTTGGCGGCGGAAGTGGCGGCGAACTTCATGCCGCCCATCGCGCCGTATTCCATCAGCTTGTAGACGCGCATTCCGGCATCGGCGAAGGCCTTGATCTTCAGCGCCACTTCCTTCGGTGTGCCCACAGGGAGTATGTCGCGGATGGCCTGCAGGTTCATGGCCTCGCAGAATTTCAGCATCGCCTCGCGGCTGAGCTTGACCGGATCGAAGTCCATGATCCCGCGCCAGTCCGGACCCATCGGGTGTTCATGCCCGAACTGGGCAAGGTCCTTCGCTGTGATCATGAGCACGATCGACTTCACCATCGGCGCGCGCAGCATTTCGTCGATCTCGTCCGGCTCGCCGATCAGCGCCATCTGGGTGATCGCGGGCGTGAAATGGCTCATGTCCCGCCCGGCCGCGTCACCCGCATCGAGGATGACCTTGAGCTTGGCCGCGTAATCCTCGGGCGTCCACGCACCCGCCGGCCACCAGCCGTCCGCCTCGCGTCCGGTGATGCCCAGCATCCTTGGTCCTGCCGAGCCCAGCCAGATCGGCGGGGCCTTGCCGTCGTAAAGCTCGGTGTCCATGCGGGCGTGGTGGAGGTGAAAGAACTCCCCTTCGAAATCGACCGGGCCATCGGCATGCCACAGCAGCTTGATGACCTTGATCGCTTCTTCCAGCCGTCCCACCGGCTTGGCGAAGTCGAAGCCGTAAGGCACCGTGTTCTCCAGTTCGCCCGAGCCGAGACCGAGGATGAAGCGCCCCTTCGACAAGTGGCTGATCGTCAGCGCCGACTGCGCCAGCAGCGAGGGATGCCGCCGCACGGTATCGACCACGGTGGTCGCGAGCGGGGTGTTCTTCGTAAGCACCGCCGCCGCCGCGCTG
>NZ_ALVC01000021.1:0-9807 GCF_000293195.2 Sphingomonas sp. LH128 | reverse complement strand
TGGCCACCGTCGATCTTCTGGTAGGGTTCGGATGCGAACTCGAACCTGGAGAAGAAGACGATGACCGACGACAGAATGGCCCTTGTTGAGCTGATTGAGCAAGGGGCTGACAGCGATTTGGTGCGCGAGATGCTGGCTTTTGCCGCCGAGCGCATGATGGATATGGAGATCGAGGCGAAGACCGGGGTTCCTGCCGGTGCTCGTAGTGCAGCCCGGCTCAACCACCGTAACGGCTATCGCGAGCGTGGTTGGGACACCCGCGCTGGTCGGATTGATCTGGCGATCCCGAAGCTGCGCAAGGGCAGTTACTTCCCGAGTTTCCTGGAGCCGCGCCGGACCGCCGAGAAGGCTTTGGCTGCGGTAATTCAGGAGGCTTATGTGCACGGGATCTCGACTCGTTCGGTCGACGATCTGGTCAAGGCGATGGGCGCCAGCGGCGTATCGAAGAGCCAGGTCAGTCGTCTGGTTGCCGAGATCGACGAGCGGGTGAATGCCTTTCTGGCGCGGCCGATTGAGGGGGAGTGGCCCTACCTGTGGATCGACGCCACCTACCTCAAAGTTCGGGAAGGCGGGCGGATCGTCTCGACGGCGGCGATAATCGCCGTGGGCGTCAATACTGATGGCAGGCGCGAGGTTCTCGGCGTCGCCACCGGTCCATCGGAAGCGGAGCCCTTCTGGAAAGCCTTCCTGCGTTCGCTGGCAGATCGGGGCCTTCGCGGGGTGAAGCTGGTCATAGCCGACGATCACAAGGGACTGCGCGCCGCCGCCAGCAAGGTGTTCGCCGCGAGCCAGCAGCGCTGCCGGGTGCACTGGATGCGAGGCGCGCTGGCCCATGTCGCGCCCAAGCAGCGGCCGGCCGTCATCGCCATGATCAAGACGATCTTCGCGCAGGAGACGGCCGAAGCGGCACACCAGCAATGGGAGCAGGTCGCCGAAGCCCTGCGCGAGAAGTTTCCCAAGCTAGCCAATATGATGGATGCATCGCGCGAGGACGTGCTCGCCTACATGGCCTTTCCCAAGGAGCACTGGGCGCAGATCGCCTCTACCAACCCACTGGAAAGAGTGAACAAGGAGATCAAGCGGAGGGCCGATGTCATCGGGATCTTCCCCAACGACGCCGCCGTGATGCGCCTCGTTGGAGCACTCATGCTAGAACAAAATGACGAGTGGGCGGTATCGCGCCGCTACATGACACTGGAAACACTCGGCTCGGTGAGCCATAGTCCGGTCATCAGTCTGCCAGCCTTGGCGGCCTGACCCGAACCTGATCCTGCCGTGGATCGACGGTTCCTACACCACCCAGTGGGACACGACCCTCCTTGTGGGGCATACTACTCCGCCATCGACACAAGGAAGACATCTCCCAGAGCCGGATTACACTTGGTTAAATGAGTTTATGGGAGCGGGCAAGCGCCGCCTGTCTGCCGATGCCGCCCGAGCTGGAGACCCGCAAAAACCGATGGCATTCTGGCGGCTGTGGTGATTCATTGATCGGTAGGCGGGTTCCGAGGTCATCCCGGCCACCATCCGAGATGATGCCGGCCACCATTCCGAGCAATTCCCGGCCACCCGGGAGGGAATGAGAAGCCCGATCGTTGGGTCCATCTTATCGGCGCAGCAGCCGGAGGATGGAGATGCCGACGAGGAGGCCGAAGATGCGCCATGTGCGAGAAGTAATGAGAATGTATCGGGAGGCTTGTGTCCGGATGCGCGAGATCGCCCGACTGACTGGCCTTGCTCGATCTACAGTGCGCGACATGATCGTGCGCTTCGACCTCTCGGGATTGGCGTGGCCGGTTCCGGCCGAGATCGGTGACATAGATCTGGAGGGCCGCTTGGATGGCCCCTCCGGCGTCAAACCTGGGCGACGTAAGCTTCCGGAGCTGGACTGGCCCGGTGGTAGCGCGCGAATTGAAGCGCAAACACCCTTTGCAATCTGGCCTATAACTTCAACAAGCCGATCTTCCACGAACGCCGCGAAAGCACGGGATGACTCTGCCTGACGTCCGGAAGAGCCGGGTGAAGCCGCCCGAAATGCCGCCGGAGACAAACCAAATGCGCGCCCTTTATGGTCCAGCAGCATAGGGGGCTGTCCTCCCCCGACCGACCCGCTTCGAACTACCCAGTTTTTGCGGGTCTCCAACTTGCCGCTTAACATCAAGCCCCAGTCGGGGCCCAAACTCCGCTACTCTACGCCGCGATCTGCGCCAAATCTTCTGACGATGGAAAGCGACCTCGGAAAAGTCCGGGCCTCGTTACGCTCGCCGCAATTATCTCGTCGCAATAACTGCAAATGTATTGAAGATGGGCGAAGTCTTCAGGATATCCTGCCAGATACCTTTTGCGCGGGAGTATCCGACCATCACCACGTCGCCATCCAGAATCATGGGGTCGGCGGTAAGTCCAACGCGAATGTCCTTGAGATTAAAGCGCGCAGCCATGCGCTGATCGTTGATGGTTCGAAACACCACGATTTCACTTAACTTAGCGGTCGCCGTCGGACTTTCCGCCCGTGCCAGCGCCGCCAGCAAGGTTGTGCGGCCATCGATTTCGTAGACCCCGGGCTTCTCGACTTCGCCTTCTACTGAAACAAAGCTGGGGGCCGGTTCCTTTACGGAAACCGCCACCTGTGGATTTTTTATGTAGCGGGCACCGAGCCGAGACGCGATGTCAGAAGACAATTCGTCCACGCTGCGACCTTTGGCCTTCACTGATCCGATCAGCGGTACATGGATCATTCCGACGTCGTCCACCCGCAATTCATCCTGCGAGATGTCGGGCTCATTGAAGACGCGTAGTGTCAGTTTGTCTTTAGCGCGCACCGGGTACTCGGTGGGGACGGGGACAGTAGAGGGAATCACCTGATAGGCTGCGGGACCTTGTGGCAAGTCGGGATTGTTTACCGTGCTCGCACAGCCTGCGAGAGCGGAGCCTGCAACAACGCTGCCGAACATTAGCGCGATCTTGAATTTTTGCACTATTGGAGGTCTCCATGCGGTCATGGCCGGTTGAGGTTCACGATTAGTCAGGACGGAAGGCTTGCGCAAGCCGTTCAACTCCTGTTCGATCTTGTGATCGGAAAAGCGGTGTCTGTTGCCTGATCAGCTTTGCCGTAGTCAGCGTTCTGCGCGACGTGCCGCGCAGAGATTAGGGTGGGCATCGATGGGTCTGGCCCGGTGGATGGACAACGTCTTCATCGAGCGGCTCCGGTGCTCCTACAACGACGAACCCGTTAACCGTCATTTTCTCGAGTTGGTTCTGAGTTGAAGGCTGATCGGGGTAGGCGGATTTTCTATCGCCGCCCGATAGGTGTGACAATGGCTCGAGCACCAGCAAATTTGTGAGCCCACGGCCAAGAGCCATGGATGATGGGTCGTCGCGAGCGTGACGGTACCGACAGGCAACTTTCGCAGAACGCCGCATTTGGTTTTGCGCATCATTGTGCATTGCGATATGCTGCTGTAGAGGCGTCGTCCACAATCAATTTCCCGAGGCCGTATGAAGCTCAAGAAGGCCATTGCAGCGATGTTCGCTTTCAGTGTGCTCATTTCTCCGCTTACGGCGCAGGCAAGCACGGCCGCGCCGATCGCTTCGGGCAAGATTGCGCAGACGTCGGTGGGCTGGCATACAATAGTCTTCCACGGGAAGCAAAGGCACTATATCGTCACGACCCAGTTTGGGGTTGTCGGCTCTGTTGCTGTCGGTTGTAACCTTATTATGGCTGCTCAGGGAGATACGTCGCTGGAACGCTGATCTGCAGCTTAATGAAAGCTTCCCGCTTTTGGCCGAGCCAGGGGCGGGATTTCTTTTTTTATTATTAGAATAGCGTTGAGGAGGCGGTCTGCTCGAAAATAAGGCCCTACGTGATCGTTACGGCAATAGGCTGTTGTTGGCACTACGTTCGCGCATTTTGACCGCCCAAGGCTTGCTAATTGTGGCAGTTGTCTTTGGCGGCGGCGGCTCGGGGGCCGGGATCGCGAATCTCGTGGTTCAGCTAGCGGCGCTTGGGGCGCTGGCGTATCACAGGGATGCGTTTGCCGAATTTTTCAATGAAGCCCCCCGCGCCCTTTCAGTTGTTGTAGGCGTCACCGTTGCCCTTCCGTTGATGCAATGCATCCCGCTGCCGCCTGCTGTGTGGCATCTGCTCCCGGGTCGGATAGTGGTTGAGCAATCGATTGTACTTATCGGTGAGCAGGACAACTGGATGCCGATTTCGCTAAACTTAAACCGCACAATCATTGCGTTCCTTGCCTTGGTGCCTCCGCTAGCAATACTCATCCTTACTTGGCGATGCACGTTTCGTGATAGCTGGTCTTTGCTGGCTGTCCTCGTCACCTGCTGCGTTTTTTGTATCGTTCTGGGCGCGCAACAACTCGCATTGGGAAATCGCGAACTCATGCTCTATAGCGAAGGAGCGAACTCTCAAGGCTTACGCGGTACCTTCGCCAATCGAAATACCGCAGGATTGTTCATCGATATAGGCTTGTGCGCGCTGGTCGGCTTGCTGTGGCGGCCGCGTCAGAGCGTATTACGCATGGGGGTTGGCTTCGGCGTCGCACTATTGTTAGGGCTTGGATTGGTTCTGACCCAATCAAGGTCCAGCATGACACTCGTGGTAGTTCCGGTGGTTATGTTCTTGTTTTATTTATGGACGGTGCGTGTCACGTTTCTAGAGCACCGCGCTCGATTGCTGGCGCTAATTGTGACAGTTGCCGTTATTTTTGGTGCTGTCGCGATGCTGGGAAGCAATGCGCGCGTTCAGCGCAGTCTTTCGAGATTTGACACATTGGAGGATGCGAGGCCGGCGATCTGGCAAGATGCTCAATCGTCCATCTCGCGTTTTTGGCCTGTCGGCAGCGGGATTGGCACGTTCGATGAGGTGTTTCAGCTCGACGAATCGCTGGAAAACCTTAGCCCCGGCCGCGCCGCGCGCGCGCACAATGAATATCTGGAAACAATGGTTGAATCAGGTGCCATCGCGCCCTTCCTCATCGTTCTCTGGGCTGTTACCATTGTGGTGTTGGCCTGGCGTGGCATCCGCAGAGAGGTTGGTCGTGGCTCTCAGGCCGCAGCGCTCGCAATTTTCATCCTCTTGGCGTTTCAGTCAATTTTGGATTATCCCTTGCGCAGCCAAGCGCTTTTATGCGTCGCGGCTATGGCGCTAGGAATTTTCATGGCACGATCGGCTCACGAATCTTTAGTGGCACGCGAATTGAGATAGCTTGCAGTTTGCGGGACCGCCCGCAACTTGTACGCTGTGAATTAAGCGGATGTTGGCACAATCCTACGTGCCACACCTATTTGGCGGGGTAAGACTTGCAAAACGTTGGTTTCGATAGGGATATCGTCGAAGATTATCCCGAAGATCATGGTGACGGTCTCGATTTTGCGGCCGTCTTCAAGACCGTCCTTCGGGCGGTGCGCCGCAATATTGCGCTCATTAGTGCTATTCTGGTGGGCATGATTATTGCCGGTTTCGCACTCACGCTGCTTATCACGCCCAAGTACATGGCGAATGCGCAGGTGCTGATAGAAGATCAGGCCGATCAGATCATCGAAGGCAGTGAGCTGCAAAAAGTAGGCGCTAGTTGGGACACTGATCGCTTTCTGCAGACGCAGTTAGGCATAATCAAGAGCCGCTCGCTTGCGCGAATTGTCATCCAGAGCGGTGGTTTTGACAAGAAGCCGGAATTTTTCGAAGCGTTAGATGCCGACTTTCCTGAAGGGCAGGATGTTAAGGGCAGGCAGCTTGCGCAAGTGCGGCAGGAAGCCGCCGTCAATGTGCTGGTCGATCACCTTAAGGTCGATCTTCCCCCGGATAGCCGGATTGCAACGATCACTGTCACTAGCCGCGACGCCACGCTGGCGGCGAAGCTCGCCAATGTCTATGCAGATCGATACGTCGAGTATAACCTGAATCAGAAGTATGGGAGCTCCGCGTATGCGCGGCGCTTCCTCGGTGACCAGCTCTCCGAAGCAAGAGCCAAGCTCACGCAGTCCGAGCGAGATCTTAATCAGTACGCACGCGCCGCTGGTTTAATCCGTGTCACTAGCCAAGGCGAAAGCGGCACACAAGAGGCAGCGCTTTCGGTAACAAACAGTACTTTGATGCAGTTAAACGAAGCAGCTTCCAAGGCGGTGGCAGATCGGATCACGGCCGAGGATCGCTGGAACACGCTGGCTAGACAACCGGCTCTGAGCGTGCCGGAGGTCAACTCAAATTCAGCGATTCAACAACTCATTGGCGAAAAGACTAGGATCGAGGGTGAGCTCGCTGAGGAGCAATCCCGTCATCTTGAAGGTTACGCCACTGTTAAGTCGAAGCGTGCGCAGATTTCAGAACTTGATCGTCGGATAAGTATGCTTGCGGAGACGCTCAAAAAGACCGCATTCATTGACTATCAAGCTTCGCTTGAAAGAGAGAGGTCGCTTACTGGACAAGTCAATAACTTGCGTAATGAGGCGCTCGGTGAACAGGATCGCGGCGTTCAATACTCTGTGCTAAAGCGTGTGGCTGACACTAATCGCGCGCTCTACGAAACGCTTTTGTCACGCTACAACCAGATCAGCGCAACTGCAGGGGCGTCCAATAACAATATCACGATCGTCGATCGTGCTGAAGTGCCGCGCGTTCCGGCCTCTCCCAAGCTGCTGATCAATCTTGCAGTTGCATTTATTCTCGGTCTGATATTTGCGGCCGCCGCGGTATTCGTTCGCGAGATATTTGACGATGCGATCCGAACCCCGGACGATGTCGAAGGCAAGCTTAACATGCGTCTGCTCGGCCTGATCCCAATGCTGAAGGCAGACGAAGACGTGGACGAGAAGATAGCTGATCGCCGCTCCAGCGTCAGCGAAGCCTACCGCTCGTTGGTCACGAACCTGCAGTACTCCACCGTGAGCGGCTTGCCCCAGATACTTTGCATCACAAGTTCGCGGGAAGGAGAGGGCAAATCGACCACAGCGCGCACCATTGCGCGCGACATTGCCAGCCTAGGCAAGAAAGTTTTGCTGGTTGATATGGACCTGCGGCGTCCGACCCTGCATCGCACGATGGGCTTGGGTAAGACGTCCGGTCTGACCGACCTTCTTACGGGTAACAAGACTTTTGACCAAGTCTTGATTCACTCAGGGATAGAGAATTTAGACTGTATTTCGGGCTTGCCAACGCCTCCCGACCCGGCGCTCATCTTGTCGGGCGAGGGCATACCTGCCTTTTTCTCGCAAGCGCGTGAAAGGTACGACGTCGTCGTCGTCGACTCTGCCCCCCTACTAGGTTTGTCCGACGCGGTCGTCTTGGCGGGCCAGGCAGATGGTGTGCTATTCGTGATCGATGGATCGGGTTTCCACCGAGGAGCTGTAAAATCGGCCCTTAGGCGTCTGGCTTTAATCAACGCCAATATATTGGGTGTCGTCCTTAACCGATTCGAGCCGCGCGTGGGCGACACTGATTATAAATACTACGCTTACAACTATTATAGTTACGGATCGAAAGAGGAATGAAACGGCGGTGAAAGGCGCGCCAGAAAGATTCTTGGTAGTGGCCGCGTGGTACGCTATCCTAGGAATCATCGCGATTACAGCTGTCGGAGTGGAACTAGACCGTCAAGGTCGGTTCGACCCGGTGGTTGCGACGATTGTTCCAGGTCCGTTCAGAAGCGATGCTCTCGAGAATCTTACAAGGCGCGCATTTGAAAGGAATGATGGTTTTCGAGGGGAGGCATTCGCTCGAGAATTAGTCGCAAGGCGGCCTGTGCCAGCCGAAGTGCTGGCTTTGTATGCCAATGGCCTGCTCGTGAACCACAAAGAAGAAGACGCAATAGCGGTACTTCAAGTAGCTGCGAGTCGAGGTTGGCGAGATCGATTTGTCCAGCGTATCGTGATATCGTCCGCGCTCGAGCAAGGCGCACCTAAAGTGGCTGCTAACCGCGTGGTTGGACTTTGGAGATTGGGGGAACGGAGCGATTGGCTTAAAGGTCTTACCGAGGCTACTTTGCGGCAATCACCCGGATTGTTAGCTTTCGAGAGCACATTGACAAAAGGTGATTGGTACTTTGCCACGGACCTCCTGAGCTGGGCCGCCTCGAGTCTTCCTACCTCGTCAGTCGATCATCTGGCTCGGTCAATGGCTGCGCGGGATATTAATTTCGATTGCAAGAATTTTTCGGGCAGTGCTGACAGACTCGTGCGTAGTGGAAGGTACTTGGCAGCTATTACGCTATGGTCAATATTTTGTGAACCGGGTAGCGCCGAGAAGATCAATGTGCTCGACTTTGTGAATCCGCACGCCGCTTCTGGTCCGTTCGATTGGCGATACCCGGATGTTGCTGGCGTTGACATCGACTTTCAGCAGAACCAAAATGATATTGTATTGCGTTATTCGAGTTCCGAGCCGGTGCTTCAGGTGATTGCCCGGCGGTATATTGTTCTCACACCCGGCGGCCATTTGCTAAAAACTGGCACGGCAAATCTTTCCTCTGGCGTGAAATGGCATATTGCTTGCGTCGGTGCGCGAGTTCGTAACCTCGAGCTCCGGTTAAATGCAACGCGTGATGGTGAATGGTCCTTCATCATTCCATCGGATTGTCAAGTCCAAGAATTGACCATTTCAGTACGATCAGGTTCAGGCGAAGTCGCGCGGGCGGGGGTATCGTAAGCGCAGAACTGTGCATCCAGTTTGCAGGGCGGTTCACTCGAAAACACTACAAGACTTTTGCGCGACGAGTGTAAGCGCGCATTTCGTAGCACGCTGGTTTCGTACGCATCCGCTAGCTGGCGCGGATCCGCAGGACGTCAGGGAACGATTTCCTGTGTGAGCTGCTGCTGAGCGGCCTTCCAGTTCCATATGTGGACGGCTCCCTCTTGCAAGGGCTGAACGGAAAATTTGATCGGATCGCTTGCTTCCATATGTCCGGTCTTTCGGTGCGGTCGCACGTGACCGCTGGCCAAGATGGTTTCCGCGGTGTGTGTTCCCAACAAGGCAGCGGCCTGTGATGGCCATTGGAACTGACCGAGTGTCACACGCCTCGGATCGATCGATCGCACCATCTGCTCTCTTCATGCAAGATCACGGATCAGCGTACGCATCCGCTGAGCGGCGCCTTGCCGGTGGGGTGATGGATCGGTCTTAAGGTCGCAGTTATTTGCGAACTTAGGAGCGGTGTTTGTGGGACGGATCACGGTTTTCGGCGGGCCTGAACGCCGCCGACGCTGGAGTACCGAGGAACAGCGGCGTATTCTGGAAGAGGCTTTTGCGCCGGGCGCGTGCGTCGCGCAGGTTGCCCGGCGGCACGACGTCTCCACCGCGTTGGTCTATACCTGGCGGCGCAAACTGTGCCTGGTGGCTGCCGCCGGGCAGGAAGGCCGTGGTTTCGTCGAAGCTGTGATGTTGGACGACAAGGCCGTCACGCCGGTTCCCGGGCAGCCGGCGATTGTAGTGGAGCTTTCCCATGGTCGCCGGGTGAGCATTTTCAGTTTGGCGTCTCCCGCGATGGCTGCGGCAGTCGTGGAGGTTCTGGCGCGATGATCCCGATCCCGGGCGGCGTGAGGGTGTGGCTTGCGCTGGGGCATACGGACATGCGGCGGGGAATGCGCTCGCTGGCCCATGGCCCTGCAGGTCCAGCAATCGCTGAACAAGGACGTCCATGCGGGCGATCTATACGTCTTCAGGGGACGAAGTGGATCGCTGTGCAAGATCTTGTGGCATGACGGCCTCGGGATGTCGTTATATTCAAAACGCCTGGAAAGAGGGCGTTTTGTCTGGCCATCTGCAAAGGATGGGACGATCGCGATCTCGGCCTCGGCGAT
>NZ_ALVC01000020.1:0-13832 GCF_000293195.2 Sphingomonas sp. LH128 | reverse complement strand
GAATTTCACCCTGAAACGAGCGACAGACCAGTCCCCCTCCTTCGAACGCAGATCGACGGTGACCACTGCGGCGCCTTTTTCCGCAGCCTGTTAAAGAAATTCCCGCGCAAGAGACGACAGCCTACGAGATAGGCGGGAATGTTGGAACGATTCTGAACAACGAGGAATGGTTCCTCCTGATCACTGCCGTCCTGATATCTTTGCCATTGCCAGGTGATCGACGCCGACAATGATTCCTTCGACTTGAACCGGTAAGTGACGAGAGCCACTCCCGACGCCAGCAGCGAAGAGACGATAACCGGAAGGAGCGAAGCTGCGACTTTCGAGTTTGCAAGTGGTTCAAGAGTTGCCACGATGTCTGCCAGTGTCGTCACAGGCCCAACCTCATTCGTGCAAACTTCATAAAGGCGTTGACTGCCCGATAAACATCTATCCCTCCAGCATTTAGCTCGGCTATTTCCTCGTGGGCTTTAGCGGGCTGTTGATGGCGGGGTATATCAAGGTGCCATGCTGTTAAGGCATTTGGGTTATTAGGAGCATCGACCAAGTTTGAACCGTATGTGTCGGAGAGTGAGCAGATTTTAGCATAGACGGCTTCCCAGCGCTTTTGGAGGGTCGGATCGTTGAACTCATATTGTGCACCATGCCAGTAGGATACTTCCGCAATGGGGTTAGTGGCCGAGATCGGAAGGTCGATCTGAAAGTCATGAGTGCCTAGGAATGTCAAAGCATCTTGATTGAGAGTCGCGGTAATCGTGGCATATAAATCACGGTCATGCTGACTGACATGCACAACTTCAGATAGTTCAGACCAAAGCCACGCAAGGCCAGCCAAGAAACATGGAACGACTTTCTTCCAGTCTATAGCCGCGCTGCTATTAAATTGAGGATCGAGCGCGATTATGAGTGAACCGATAAATATAAAGGCTAGGGTAAGCCGCCCCTTGGCCGTAGGCAGCCATGCACGCGCCAAATGGATCATAGATTTCTGACCTCA
Source organism: Sphingomonas sp. LH128 (assembly GCF_000293195.2). Lineage (NCBI taxonomy): Bacteria > Pseudomonadati > Pseudomonadota > Alphaproteobacteria > Sphingomonadales > Sphingomonadaceae > Sphingomonas > Sphingomonas sp. LH128. The sequence goes on along the minus strand of NZ_ALVC01000020.1, from coordinate 12,835 downwards.
TCGATATAATGGTGCGCCTGCGTTTTGACCGCGTCGCTCCCTTCATAGGATGTAACCTCAAACCCGAGGGGGCAACCGCGTTAAGCTACAGCTTGGAGCCCCTTGCGCTGGATGATTGAAAGTAGTCTTAAAGCAGGACCACCCGGGCGTTTAACGCCGCGTTCCCAATCGGAGACAAGGTTTCGCGACACATTGAGGTATGCAGCAAACACGGGCTGCGAAACATGCTCACGTTCGCGGATTGCCCGTATCTCATCGCCAGCCAGCATGGGAACAGGTGATAGGCATGCGCTATCGAAAGATTTTAGCGTAGCCTGAGAAACCACGCCTGCGTCGTGGGCGTCGCTCATCATCTCGTGAACCGCACCCGCAATGTCACTGCGATAGCTTTTATCCACCTTCGTTCCCATCATCGATCTCCATTAGCGCTCCAGAGCTAACCAGGCGATCAAGCTCATCATCACTCCACCGAAAGGCTTTGGTCGCAGCATCGCGCAAAATCGCAAGGTCTGCCTTTGAGATGTTGGCCTGCGCGCTCTTTGCATAACCAAAAGCAAATACGGCTCGGTCACCTTGCCGGTACAGGATCAGGGTGCGGTAGCCTCCTGACCTGCCACCACCTTCGCGAGCCACGCGCTGTTTAACGACGCCGCCACCAAGGTCTGCATCTACCAGCCCGTTTTCTGCTCGCTCTACGGCCTCCTTCAATGCGGCGTCGGAAATTCGCTCTTTCCGGGCGAACCGTTCAAACCATCGATTTTTCAGGACACGGGTGATAGCCGCTCTCCTATCGAGAGATATATAACACTAAGTGTTATGGATCAAGTGCGTTGCCCTTAGGATGACGGGCGGGCGTCAAGCTGAGACTTAGTTGGCCGCTGCGGCTTCCAGGCTGGCGATGCGCTCGTAACAAATGCTGGCAACAATGCCTTTCAGCACCTCGACCTGGTCCGCAAGCCAGTCCAGTTCATCCGCTTCGATCTGGTAATGCTTCGAATAGCGAGCCTTGATGTAGGCGTCTTTGAGCTTTTCAAAGCGCTTCCGATCATCGCGCCGCTCCCGTGGCCAAGCCTCAATCAGCCGTACGTCAAGCTCCTCAGCCATAGAGCGGAGCGCGGATAAGCGATGGGTGTGTTGGCGTGTACAACGTGAGCGTAAGCAGAACGCCATGGTAAAGCCGCTCGGCGGCTTGGTGCAGTTCGAACGCGGCCTTATTTCCCCAGCCTCGTGCGGCAGCCTCGCGACCTTGGATCAAGAACTGATCCGCGCTCGGTATCCAGTCCTCCGCATATTCGCGGGCAAGTGCGAGGGCATCTACCGCCGTTTTAGGCTTTGGCTGAGCCAGTGCATCATCGTCGGCCTGATAAATGACGATGCCATCGCGGGCGATATCGGTGAAGAAATATCGCCCTTGGGAAAGGGCATCGTTCACCTCGCCAAGTGTATGGACGATGAAATTCACGGGAGTTCGAAGCGTGCCGGTCACCGCTCGTTCTTGGATAAGCCGCTCGTCTGCATGGCTCCAGTAAGTGCCAGCATCAACCAGCTTCTCATGACTGACGATAATCAGTAGGTCGAAGTCGGATCGGTATCCCTTGGCTGTGTGTGGTTCCTCGACCCAGCCACCGCGCGCGTAGCTGCCGAACAGGATGATCTTGAGAATGCGCGCCTGTTTCTTCCAGGCTTGTTGGGCGAGCGCGACGGCGTCGCCAAATTCCTCGAATATGAGCTTGACCACAAGCTCCAGTTCGCGGCGCTTTGCCGGGGGCAGATGATCGAGATCGGTTCTCACGCTGTTCCCATAGCAAGCCAAACCGGGCGATGCACCCTTTCGCGCGCATCGCCCAGCACAGGCTTACCCTTTCTTTTTCTGGAGTTCTTCTCGTGCCCTGCCGATCTGCCTGATGCCGATCAGAAGGTGGCGCCGGAATTTGCGCCGCGAGATGTGCAGCCGCCTGCATATCCTTTCCGGGGGCCATCCGCGCGCGACCCGCAACCGGACGATCACAATGGAAAGCCGGGTCATGCGCGGGGCGGCGATGAGCCAGATGCGGCGGCCCATTTCCTCATCCGCCTTTGTCAGCGGCTTGGGCGAGTAGATCAGATCGCTCATGCCGCCTCTCCCTTTTCGGATGGAGATAGTTCGCGCCGTCGCCGAGATCGTGTCGCCTGTGCCATGATGAGCGAGCCGATGTGCTCGGCGCTTTTCAACATAGTGTCATCGGCCAGATGGGCATAGCGGGCTGTCGTCTGCACCCGCCTATGGCCCAAGAGCCGCGAGACGGTGAACAGCGTCTCTCCTGACATGATAGCATGGCTGGCGAAGCTGTGCCGCAGGTCATGGATACGCAGAGCGGTCGGCAATTGTGCGTCACGGCGAACCGCCTTCCAGACCGTGCGGATACGTTCGTAACCATCAAGGCCGGGAAAAGGGAACACAAGGGCGGTATTGCTTGCCGACAGCCGCGCTTTGCGATGGGCAGCGAAGAACCGGCGCGCCGTCGTCCCAAGAGGAACGTCACGCGCGCCGGTCTTGCTATCCCGGAGCCGCAACCGATCAGGCAGTACTTCGCCCCAGGTAAGGCTTAGCATCTCACCAGCGCGGCACCCAGTCAGCGCCAACGCGGCGAGAGCTTGCGTTGCCAGGCATTCCGATTTTGAGCGGAAGGTGAGGGCCGTTCCAAGTCGCGCAAGCTGGGGTTTGGAAAGGAACGTGCCTCGCGTGCGACGTCGATTGTAGCGCACGCCAGACACTGGGTTTGCCCAATCGGGGGGCATTCGATTCCATCGCTGCGCGCTCGCCAGCATCTGCCCGAGTATGCCCAACGCTCGGTTTGCGCCGCCGGGGCTGGTCGCGCTGTAGCGTTCGAACCAGCGGATAACATCGGCGCGCGTTATCCGGGCAATGGGTAAAAGGCCGAACGCCGGGATCAACTGGTTGCGGACATAGCTGCGATAGGAGCGGAGGCCCGAGGGCTTCAATCCGACCGCATGACGCGCTTCGTGCTGGACGCAGAACTCGCCAAAGCGCAGGCTTGTCGGGACTGGTGTGAACCTCCCAGAGAGTACCGCCGAAGCAGCCGTTCGAGCCGCCTTGAGGTTTATTTCTGGATACTGACCGATAGACACGCGGGTCTGGCCGTCAGTTGAGCGATGCCGGACAATCCATGTCTTGGTTCCGCTCGGACGGACGCGCAGGCTGAGGCATCGTTGCCGTGCATCGCGGATGACGTACTCCCGCTGCTCGGGTGCTGCGCTGGAGCAAATGGCCTCCGTCAGAGATGCTTCGAAGTTAGGCATAGCACACCTCCGAAGCTTCGCTGGACACGATGGGTGTGGCCTGTTTCGGGGGAGGCGTGGAGCGGAATGAGGCCCCGTCAGTGCCAATTTCCGCGCCGCGCATGGCCTGATCAATCAGCTTGGAAACGCGCCCTGCCGACTTCACAAGCGAGGCGGTTGCAAGGTGGGCATAGATCAAGGTGCTGTCGATATCGTGGTGTCCAAGCAGCGCACCGACGAACTTCAAATCGATGCCATTCGACACCCCGACCGCCGCGAAGTGATGCCGCAAATCGTGGAGCCGCAACGCGGGCGCTCCTGCCTCATTTCGTAGGTGCGACCATGCGCGATCCAGTGACCTTCGCGGGCCATTTCCAGAGCGAGACGGGAAGACCCATTTCCCGCTTCCAAGAGCACGCCGCCGTTCGATGATTTCCCGTGCAGGGGTGTTGAACCAGATGGCGCGGGGCCCCGCTTTCGCATCTTCCAGAACGGCGCACGGTCCCTCAACCGCATCCCATTCCATGCCGAGGATTTCCATCTTCCGTGCGCCTGTCAGCATCAGCAGGCGCACAGCATCGCATGCGTCGGGGTCATGGCCCGCATAGCGGTCGAGCGCAGCCCAGAGTCTTGCGATGAGGTTTGGCGACAGGTGGCTACCGCGCGTTGATTGGGCTTTCTTGCGCAGACCCTTGCATGGGTTCGAGCCGGGAGGGCGAAGGCCGTGGTCCTCCGCGTAGACCATCATGCCCGACAAAGTGGACAGCGCCATGCGGGAGGAGGTGAGGCGCTGTTCCAGTTCGGTAAGCCATAGGACAACATCGGATCGGGTCATGCCGCTCACCGGCTTTTCACCAAACGCGGGCACTATGTGCAGGCGCGCTACCATCTCCATTGTCCTGCCGGTCGAGGCCTTCCAGCGCCGGTTTTCGCCGAAGGCGAGATAGCCTGCCATCACTTCGCTGACCGTTGCGTTAGCGGAGTAGAGGGCAGGGACGGCGCTGTCGGTGGGCAGCGCGGGCGTGGCGTTGGAGTGGAGGGTGCGGGCAATCGCCACAGGCACCTTGAGAGCGTCGCCCAGAGAGCGGCGGAGGGTCTTTCCTTCATGGGTGCCTAAAGTGACCCAGGATCGCGCTCCAGAGGCTCGCAGGCGTATTGCGAGGCCGGGAGCCTCAGTATCGTGGATCAGATATTCCCCGGCATCGGGGAGGGGCAGGGTGGAAATGTCTACGGATGCCAAATCGATTCGTTGTGTGCGTCGCATGGCGGCGCTCCTTGAAACCCGGCTCACGAAAGCCGGTTGATGTGCGCCCCGGAAAAAACTTCCCCGGGGTACACTGGGATTTGGCGGCAGCATCAGATCGAGCGGTGCTGCCCTGACCCTTGATCCCGATTGGAGCCTTGGCCGCCGCAGCGGAAAAAGGCTTATCGGTTCAACCCTTTGACCCGCCAGAGGGCGGATTTAGGGGCGCAAGAGCAAGCTCTTGCGATGGGTTCGACTCACACCCTTGCGGGTGAAAGAAGGCATGCACCGTACGCACGGGTGCTTCGGCCAATTTTCAAAGCAATTATAGTATCTTATATGCGCCAGACTTGGCTGACATGCTCAGCTATCCGCGGCTGACGCGTCCGCCTGGATTTTATGCGCTTCCCTCAAGGGCCTCAGATCGCAGCGGATAACCTGTCCGACATGTCCGACCACGGTAATGTTCCAGAATCTCGGCCTCAGTCTGCCTACAATCGTCTCGGCATTGAGTGCGCGAACGGGATGGGGTAATCTGTCTGCGCTTCAAAGACAGTTCCGGTCGAGCCTCTGCAAAGGGATGCTCGACATGACCCGCATAAGCGTACGGCTCGATCCGGAGCTTCACGACCGGCTGCATCAGCGCGCCGCTGGTGCGCAATTGCCCTTCAGCGAATTCATCCGGTCTGCACTTTCTGTCGCGGCCGATCAGGATGGCAGGTACGTCTATTCCTCGCAGGACGAGATTCTGGCGACCTGCATCCAGACCTTTGCAATCCTTGCCACATCGCTTGGCGACAGAGCGCCCGACACACTCGCCAAGGGCATGGCGCATGCCAGGACGTTACTCTCGCAGCGCGGACTTCTCGATCCCGAGGGGCGCTCATGAGCATCTTTCGGAACGACACCCTCGGGTCCTGGACGAGGGGTGGGCAGGCGATCGTGCACAACGTCCGCATGACAACGCAGGTCTTCTTCCAGACCTTGCTGGCGGGGATAGTGCTGTGGTTGATCGGCACCGTCTGGTGGGCGCTTGAACATACGAGTGACTACCAACGGTTCGTCCTCGCCAAGCTCATCGAGGCGACCTTCAAGACCGACGCGGCGCCCGGGACGAATGATCCGGTCCAGTTCAGGACGCCCGGGGGCAAGGCGTACTGGACATCGGCTGATTGGCTGATGGCCTCACCCCTCGCCAAACAGTCCCTGCACGCGTTCGAACGGGCCCTGATTGAGGGAGCACTGTTTGCCGGGATATTCGCTGCGGCAGCGCTCGGTGTCGCTTGGTTCACCTTCACGAAAACGGGACGAGGTCTGGGGTCGAACGAATATCTGCGTGGGGCCCGCTTCGGCACGATCCGGCAGATCCGCGCACTGCTTCGCAAGCAGCCTCGGGGAAGCTTCTCCATCGGCGGTGTTCCCGTTCCCGGTGCCTTCGAGCCCGAACACATACTTCTGTGCGGGGCACCTGGCACCGGAAAGACGAACCTCATCGTCAAGATGCTGGATGGCATCAGGACTGCCGGTAACCGGGCGATCGTCTACGATACGGCCGGCACTTTCGTGGAGAAGTTCTACCGCCCCGGGCATGATGTAATCCTCAATCCGCTCGACAAGCGAACGAGCCGCTGGTCGCCCTGGGGCGACGTTCCGCGCGAGTACCATTACGACCAGATCGCCGAATCCACGATCCCCGACAAGGGCGGCGATCCCTTCTGGGCAAAGGCTGCGCGCGGTACACTCGTTGCGGTCCTGCGCAAGCTCGCCCGCGAACGCGAGATGCTGGTCTCGATCCTCCTGGACTGCCTTCTTCGCTCCCGGCTGAAGGATCTGGCCGCGTTCGCTGCGGGGACAGACGCGGCCGCTTTCATCAGTGTCGAAGGGGAGCGCACGTCGGCGGGCATTCAAGCTGAACTCGCTTCTGTCATGCGCTCATTCTCCTATCTCGACGACACCCGCAAGGGGCTCTCGATCCGTGAATGGGTGGAGAACGAGGAGGGCGACAGTTGGCTTTTCATCACCGTCAAGGCGGACCAGCTCCCTTCCTTGCGGCCCCTCATCACGGTGTGGCTCGACATCGCGATATCCGCCATCATGAGCCTCGCACCGGACCGCGAGAGACGCCTTTACTGTGTTATCGACGAGCTCCCCAGTCTACAAAAACTACCTTCCCTGTCCGACTTTCTGGCGCGTGCCCGGAAGTACGGCGGCTGCGGAATTCTGGGTTTTCAATCCTACCCGCAGCTGGAGGCAACGTACGGCATCCAGGATGCGGCGGCGATCACGGGATACTGCTCCACCTGGGTTGCCCTGCGGGCGAACGACACCCCGACCGCGAAGCATGTCTCGGAAAACCTGGGGCAGGTCGAGCAGGTCGAAGCCAATGAAGGGATGTCCTATGGCGTGAACGACATGCGCGACGGCGTGAACCTGTCCCGAATGCAGGTGACGCGTCCACTCGTGATGCATACCGAGGTGACCAATCTTCCGAACCTGTCCGGCTTTCTGCGCTTTGGGCGCAATCTGCCGGTCGTCCGGTTCGCTGACACTTTCAACACCGTGCCCTCGATCGCGGAGGGGTTTGTCGAGCGGGATACGCCGCCTGAGCGAGATACCGGCGGAATTACCAGCGCAGCCAAGGAAGGTCCACGCGGTCGCTCCAACGCCACTGCGGAGCGTGAACCAGATGTGCAACCAAACCTGTTCATTTCAACCCCGGAGGAGATACCTGCGACCGATATCGCCTCGAAGACCGAAACGAAACCTACGTCAAAGACTGAAGCGCAAGCCGGCGCGCTCCCTCAGATGCTTGCCCCCATTCGGGGCGGCATCAAGGTCGATCTTAACGTATTTGACCGGGAAAATGGGCCCGTGCATCAGGCCCGTCCGGCATGATCCACCCGCGCCGCCTCAAGGGGGCCGCGAGCAACATCGCTCGCTACTACACCGTCGGCGATTACTACACCAAGGGCGCCGACGAGCCCTCGGAATGGGGCGGGGCTCTCGCTGCCGAACTCGGCCTTCACGGCAAGGTCGATGCCGAAGTGTTCAAGGAATTGCTGGCCGGCCGGGTCAATGGACAGCAGCTCGGACGTCACCGTGCCGATGGTGAAATCCAGCACCACCCCGGGTGGGACTTCGCGGTCAATGCGCCGAAGTCCGTGTCGATCATGGCGCTCGTCATGGGAGATGAGCGGATCCTCGCCGCACATGAGCACGCCGTGGGCGTAGCGCTATCCTACCTGGAGGAGCACGCCGGCCTTCGCCGGCGAGAGAATGGCGAGATCAACCACCATACGACAGGCAGGTTGCTCTTTGGGCGCTTCACCGAACATGCAAGCCGAGAGCTTGATCCGCACCTTCATACGCATGTCGTCGTCATGAACATGACCAACGCCCGGGCCGGTGAGGAAATGTCCAGTCTGGAGACCCGTGCGATGTACGCGGAACAGATGGTCGCAGGACAGGTATACCGCAACGAACTGGCGCATGAACTGCGGCGGAGCGGGTTCGCTATCGAATTTGATCCCCGCCGGGGGCTGTTCGAGATTACCGGTGTCCCGGGCGAACTGATTAGCGATATGTCGCAGCGCGCCGAACAGATCGACGCTCATGCAGCCGAGCATGGCCTGACGGGGCAGGCCGCGCGCCGCCGGTCCTTCTACCAGACGCGGCGCGCCAAGGCGAAAACCAGCCTGGAGGGGCTGAGGGAACGGTGGGATGCGCGTGCATCCAAGCATCAGCCTGCGCTGAAGGCTGTGCTCGACCGCTCTCTGGAGGTGGAGGCATCACAGGAAAAATCACTTAGCCTTCCGGGGGACGCCCGACGCGCAATGCTGTTCGGGATCCGGCAGGCTGAAACGCAGGAAGCGGTTAACAACCTGGGCCGGATGCTTCGCTTTGGTCTCGCCTCACATGTCGGTGAAGTTCGGCTTTCCGATATCAGGCCCCTGATCGCCGAGCACGAAGCCAGGGCGAAAATCCTAGCAACGAAAGAGCCGACCGGGGACCGCCTCCACACGCGTGGACGCACTACCAGGAAGACAGCGAGAATGGAAATGGCGCTGGTCTGGCACATGGCACTTGCCACCGATGATGCGAGACCACTGGCGACAAGCGATCGTCTTCTTCGGGTGCTTGAGGTGGCCGGTCTGCGCCCGGCGCAGGAGCAGGCGCTGGTCGATATCGCACGTTCGAGAGATCGTGTGGCAGGGATCCACGGCGTAGCGGGGGCTGGTAAATCCACACTCATTCGAGCGCTTGCGCAGGCGGCGGCGCCGGAGCATCAACTCATTGCCCTGGCACCCACCTCTTCGGCTGCGGCGAACCTGGGGGCCACCGCAAGCATACCTTCCCGGACGGTGGCCAGTCTTCTCGCAACCGGGGGGAGGGGCCTTTCCCGTGACCACGTGCTGGTTCTCGATGAGGCAGGCCAGCTGGGCAGTCGCCAGGCTCTGCGAATTCTGGAAATCAGCCGCGAAACTGGCGCTCGCCTGATCCTGGTCGGTGACAACAAGCAAACAGGCGCCATCGAACAGGGCAAGCCATTCTGGCTGATGCAGCGCCTCGGTCTCCCTACCGCGCAGTTGCCTGAATCGCTGAGACAGGAAACGCGGTCAATGAAGGCCGCGGTGACGTTTGCTCGAAATGGAGATTATGCATCCTCGCTTGCGCATCTGGACAAGGTGGAGAGTGGCGGAGAGACCGGGCAACTCGCACGTAGCCTTGTGGACCAGTGGACGCGGCTTAGTCCACAGAACCGCGAAACCACGAACATTCTTGTCCTTGAGAATGCCACGCGCCTTCGCGTCAATGCACGTATTCGCGAAGCTTTGAGACGCGAAGGCATTCTAGCGGCGGAAGACACGCGTCTCGATATCCTGGCGCCAGCTGGCCTGTCAGACCAGCAGAAGCATTTTGCGAGGTTCTATTCCGGTGGGCAGGTCGTGATCTTTGCGCGCGACAATGCTTCGCGCGGGATCGCTCGCGACACCGAATACCGGGTCGTCGGGCTTGGACGGGATCCGAACAGGCGGCAGATCATCAGGTTGGTAGATGAGAATGGCCGCATGATCAGGTGGGATCCTCGTCTCGGCCAAGTCCGCCACGTTAATGTCTTCAATCGCGAAGAGCGTACACTCGCCGCAGGCGACCGTATCCAGTGGCGGCTCGTCAATCGGGAGCTGGAGCTGAAGAACGCCGAGCGCGGCACGGTTATTGCCCTTGATGGGAGCCGGGCCACCATCCGCTGGGATCGGGACGAACGTGTTGCCGATGTCGATCTTGACCGGCACAAGACCTGGGATCACGGCTATGCCGAGACCGTGTTCTCCGCGCAGTCCAAGACGTATGCCCGTGCCTATGTGCTGGCGCCGGTGAATTCTGCTCTGGTGACGGGGCAGAACTTTTACACCGCAATCACCCGGGCACGTTTCGGGGTTAAGCTCTGGACCGAGGACGCGAAGCGCCTCGCCGAGAAGCTCGAGCGCTTCACAGGTGAGAAGTCGTCATCGTTGGAGGGTCTTGGGCGTCTCGATCGAAGTGCAATGAGCACAATTCGTGATCGTCACGCGGCCTCTTTGGCGCGATCCCGCAACGACCAAGAGGCTGCCCGGGAATTTCAACGCGATCGAGAGCTTGAGCGCAAAATCGACCGGAGGCCGGGAGCGCCGCGAGGCGCAGGGCGAATTGCCGGCAGTGCGAAGGCAGTTGCGGACATGCTCGACGGTCTTCTCGTGCGCATCATCGCCAAACAGACTGCAGAGCGCTCTCCAAGTCGCACCGAGACGACAACTCACCCCCATGGAAATGGAAATCATGCCAGGAGGCAACAGCGACATGACCGATGATCCCAATGGCATGCCAGTTCACCATTGCCGCCGCGCGACCTCTCGCTTCTTGGGCGCATTGATCAGCGTGACGCTTGCACTCCATCCGTGTTCGGCAGCCGCTGTCCCTGTCGCGGCGGGCGAGATCGAGATCGCCCGGTGCATCGGTTCGGTCGCGAATGGCCGTGTCTGGCTCGAGCGGACGCTTTGGGGGCTCCGTGATCAGGAGGCAGGGTGGATCGGCGCCGAAGTCAGGAACAGCAACGGGACGCACGATCTGGGGCCGCTTCAGGTGAACAGCTGGTGGGTGCAACGGATTTCCGAGCTTATAGGCCGCAGGCCAGAAGTCATCCGTTCCTGGCTGGCAAACGATGCGTGCTTCAACGTCAGGGCCGCCAGCTGGATCTTTCTAAGCGGCCTGGCGGTGAGCAAAGATTATTGGCGGGCGGTTGGAATCTACCACTCTCCGACGCGATGGCGCCAGGCCCGTTATGCTCACGGAGTCGCGGTACATATGAGGCGGCGGTTTGGTGAGCAGGTTTTTGCGACCTCGACTGCGAACCTCGTCGCGGCGGAGCCCACGGTTGGCCAAGTGCGCATCCAATTCCCAAAGGTTCCCTAATGGCACTTTACCCGGACGCGCTGGTAAAGTGCCATCTGCGGTAAATGGTCGGCGCGAAAAGAAAAGGGATTCACACAGAGTCCCGGGTGTGCTTGATTCATGGTATGTTCCAGCTTGATCTATTCGCCAGCGGGAAGACCGCCGACGCCAAACCCAATCCGCAGGGGCGCACCGGCGTGCCAGGCATTCTGGAGCGTCTGACTGAGGCGTGCGAGCGACCGCGATATGCTTACATGGTGCTGAACCTTATCGCCCAGGCAAGCAGCGGAACTGGTTCTGCAGGCCCCTACGTCGTGAGCAGCGACCGGCGGATGACCGTACGCGAATGGCTGTGCGATGCCATCGCTCCGATCGGGCGCCGGGATCCGAATGGTGTACGAATTTCTGAACGTGTCAGGAAAGACCTTGCCGGCAAGGGAGAATTGCCGGACGACCACGCCCAGGCAGAGCAGTTAATCGAGGAGATCGTTCGTGAGCGTCTTCGAGCCTCGGGCCTGACGAACGTCAGTCGCGCGGTATCCGAGCTCGTCCGCGCAGGTCTCTTACACCGACACTATCAGGGATATCGGGTTGATCATCAGAACCGCGGGGCGCAGCGGTTGGCGGTCTATACGCTGACGGATGAGACACGGCAGGCGCTCAAGCTCACCTGACCGCGATTATTGCAATGATGCTGATGGGCCTCCGAACGCCAGCGTCTGCCAAGCCGGTGCGCCACGCCATCAAGCGTTTTTCCGCCTGTTCAACTTAGCAGGACACTTTACGGTTATCCGATGGACCGGGTTTTATGCGTATCTTCCATTCTTCGCGCTGATCCCCATCGTTGGCACCTTCTGGGTGTGGTCGCGGCACTGGAATTGCCGGACTGCTGGATCGGCGCAGGCTTCGTGAGGAATGCGGTGTGGGACCATCTCCACCAAAGATCCGCTATGCCGATCTGCGGTGATGTCGATGTAATCTGGTACGATCCACGTCGTGCCGATGCGATCCATGACAGAGAGTTTGAAGCGCTGCTGAGAGTTTCGGAGCCGTCCATCATCTGGTCGGTCAAGAACCAAGCCCGGATGCACGTTCGCAATGGCGATGCGCCTTATAGTTCCGCGACCGATGCCATGCGGTTTTGGCCCGAAACAGCCACCGCGATCGCCGCACGCCGCACACACGCAGGTGACTGCGAGATTGCGGCCCCGTTCGGTCTACACGACATGTTCGACCTCGTTCTGCGTCCAACGCCCCGCTTCGAGGAAGATAAGCGCTCAATCTATGAGGAACGGATCCAATCGAAATCATGGCGTGATGCCTGGCCGCTCCTCACCAGGATTGAAATCTGACGCAGCAATGCGGCGCCTCCCGTCACGGCACGTTTCAGGTTCCCGCCTCGGCGAGGGTGTGCCTAGGTTCTTAGGGCGCTCAACCGGATACTTCTGCTGGCGCCTGACCGTCCATGGGAGCCATCGCGATCGCGTGCGATGTGTCCTTGAACAACGCGACGCTTCAGTCTCGCTCCCACGGTGGGACGCCTTTGAATGCTTCGCTCAGGAAATTCACCATCAGCCGTACTTTGGCGGAAAGATGGCGGCGGCTGGCGTAGAGCGCCAGGATGTCGATGTCCGGCAGGCGCCAGCCAGGCAGCAACTGCACCAGAGTGCCCGCGCGCAAGTCCTCGCCGATCAGGAAGCCGGGTTGCCAGGTGATCGCCTCGCCGGCGAGGGCGACAAGACGGGCGGTGTCGCCGCTGTTGGTGCGCAGGCGCGTCCCAACGCGCACGCGCGTCTCGGCGCCGTCCGCATCGAGCAGCGTCCAGACGTCGGGCTCGGGCGCATAGCCGTAGATCACGCAGGCATGATCGACGAGATCGGCGGG
>NZ_ALVC01000019.1:0-7822 GCF_000293195.2 Sphingomonas sp. LH128 | reverse complement strand
GAATTTCACCCTGAAACGAGCGACAGACCAGTCCCCCTCCTTCGAACGCAGATCGACGGTGACCACTGCGGCGCCTTTTTCCGCAGCCTGTTAGGGAGCGGTTGGGTCAAGATCGGGGCGTGTTCGGCGCTTCACCCACGTCAGACCCGGTCGAGATACAGGGAATGCAGGAGGCGCTTGAATTGCCGCCCGACCTTACGGGATACAATCTCAAAGTCCGCCAGCTTCAACGCCTTTCCATGTTCAACTCGGTGTAGCGCCGTTATCGCATTTCTCCTCGATGCCTCATTACGCATCTTCTTGAGAACTCGTGCGGCTTCCAGTTTGCGCTTGGCGCGTCAAAAGCATTCACCAGGATCGGCACCCGTCGTTTGTATCGGCCATCCGCGCAGCATCCTTGTTCCCGTCTGCGCTCGCAAGCATCAAGACCCAACGCGCGGGTCATTCTGACGTGACATCAATTCTCGACCAGCATGATCGAGCGCCGCAACTGTCTGCTCCGTCATGCTCTGTCTACCTGTACGAGCCCGGTAGTCCCGATAAAACACGCTCGGGAAGGGTCACCTCGCTGCGCAGAATTTCACAGAGCGCCTCAAGCAGAAGGAGCGCTTCGCACAGTTCCTCCTCATGCACCATGACTTGCGTTTTCATGTACATGTCACAGCTTTTAGTCACTTCCGGGATAGTCGTCCTGCGCTTGTGAGACCATCGCTTTTCGCGCTGCAGGCCGCACACCAGCCGCGAGTATATCTCGGCCGTCCCGTTAAGCGATTTCAAGAATGCTCCTGAGCGGGCGCAAAGCTTCAGAGTATGTATGATTTCGCTGCATTTGCTCCCGTTCGGGAGTATATCTTGCATAGAGCTGTCTTGCCGTTTACAATGCTCCCGAAAAGGAGCAAAAGGCTTTGCCAAAAGAAACTGATGCGGCGCGGCTATTGCGCGAGATGCAGGACCGCGATGCACTGATAAAGTCGCTCGACAGCGCCGTGCATCAGGCGAATCTCGCCCCCTTTATGCCGGATATCAACGCTGCCATCGAGAAGCTGAAGCAGCCGCTGTTTCAGGACACCATCCGGCGTATCCAGCAGGGACCAGCACAAAGTGCGGTTGAAATAGCTCGAGGACTGACCCAGGCCATCGCGACAGGTTCGCTCGAGCCGGCGCATGATAGACCGAAAGTCGCTGCGAAAACCCAAGGCTCCACGACAGGCATACGCACCGCTGCAGACCTTGGAGCCCTGATCCGCAAAGCGCGCAAAGCGATGAAGCTGAACCAGGCGGAATTCGCCCAGCATGCCGGCGTAGGCAGACGTTTCGTATCCGAACTGGAAAGCGGCAAGGGAACTCTGGAAATCGACAAGGTCATTGCCTGCGCTCTGGCGGCCGGCATAGACATCAGCGCCCGGAGCAGGAGCTCATGACGCTGATCTTGAATGTCTGGCTGGAAGCCTCGGCAGAGCCGATCGGACGCCTCGTGAAAGCAGACGATTCCAGTCTCGCCTTCGCCTACACGCCCGAATGGCTGGCCAACTCAGCACAGCATACCCTGTCCTTGTCGCTGCCTTTGGGTGACGAGCCGTTCGGCGATGTGCCGGTGCGTGCGTTCTTCGATAACCTTCTCCAGGAGAACAACCTTCTCGAAACTGTCATACGACGCGAGGGTATCGATCGCGGCGACATCGCCGCTCTCCTGGCGCATGTTGGAGCGGACTGTGCCGGCGCGGTCAGCGTCCTCCCGCTCGACCATCCGCCCATCAAACGCCCGGGCCGTATCCAGGGAGATTACGATCCGCTGGACGAGGCTACATTCGCGGAGATTGTCGATCGGTTGGCCACCGGCAGGCCGCTTCCAGGCGAACTGCGCGACCCCTCGCCAGTAGCAGGTGTAAGGCCGAAAATCTCGCTCACAGGATTGCCTGACGGTCGTTTCGCCATTCCCAAGCCGGGAAGTGGAGCGCCGACGACCCATATTCTCAAACTGCCTGACCCCCAACATCGTCACGAGGCACGCGACGAGGCCTTTGTGACACTTCTTGCAGCCGAATGTGGATTTAATGTCGGCAGTTCGGTCGCCAGTACGATTGGCGGATTCGATGTCCTGCTGATCCGGCGTTTCGATCGCCACCTCGAAGATGGCATGGTGCGCCGCCTGCATCAGGAAGACTTCGCACAGGCAGCCGGTCTTCCGGCAGAACTCAAGTATCAACGCAAGGGAACGCCGCCGCGCTGTTTCGACGCAGCAACGATCGGCAGGATCCTGGAAGCCACCGATCGGCCTGCGCAGTCAAGGGAAACATTTCTGCGTATGACGCTGTTCAATCTGCTGGTTGGTAACAACGACAACCATGCGAAGAACAATGCACTCCTTCATGGACCGGGCGGGTCGATCACACTCGCGCCCTTCTACGACCTGGTGCCGGTTCAGACCGTGGCTGGTTTTCGGGAGGATTTTGCCTTCCACATCGGTGATGCGAAAGTCCCAGCAGAATTGACAAGAAGCGATCTTCTGACCTTTTGCCAAACCATCGGGCTACCCCCCCAAGGCGCCGAAAAAATACTCGCCAGGGCCTCCCGAAATCTCGTCGAAAGAATTGAAACGCTCTCGGCCAATTTTTCGGCTGATATGGGGGCGCTTGACCGACTGTTTGGTGAGACTGCCGGCGAGCTCGTTTTGCTGCTCGGCCTGGACATCGAACTGCGTGAACGAGATGCCCACGTGGTAAGCGGCGGTGGCTGGGCTCTAAGCTGATACCGGGAGTCCATTCGCGCTGCGGCTCTGGCAGCCTCTGACCCGACCGGTCGGCGATCTGACATCCTCTGGATGCCTTGTGATCCAAACGGAACGAGCAGAACCGCCGGTTTTCAAGGGCAGGGGGCGTCGAAAATGCGGACTCGGCCGCAACTCGTCTCGGGTTTCCCGTCTGCACCGGGTTCGATGCCGAGAGGCTATAGCAGGGCCATATCTCTTCCTGCATGGAAAGGCTCGTGGTGCCGGCGGACAACGATCTTGCCGGTTACCGCGCAGAACTGCATGCGCGCAAGATCTATGGCGCAAGGGGCTTTTCCGTTGCGGCGCTGTGGCCTTGGTACGGCCTGAACGACTGGAACGATGTGCTCAGGAAAAAGAGGGAAGGGGGGGGAAGGATGATTGCGATGAGCGGCCTGGTTGTCAGGTCGATCGCAAAATCGGAAGACCTGAAATGACCCAACCCGCAATCGAATATGCCCGCGCAGTCGACTGTTTCAAATCTCCCAACAACGTGCGCACCCAAAGCGACAGCATCGCCGATGCCGAATTGGAAGCCAACATTGCCGAGACCGGCATTATCCTCGAGAACCTGATCGGCGTACGTACCACGCGAGGTGCGTTCAAGGGCAAGGTCGAGATCTATGGCGGTGGTCGCCGTCTCGATGCGGTCCTCGCCAACATCACCAAGGCCGTGCTCGATGAAGATTTCATGGTACCGGTCCTTGTCGCAAAGAACGCGCGCGATGCGATCGAGATGAGCCTCACGGAGAACTACTTCCATCTGCCGATGAATCCGGCCGACGAATGCTGCGCGTTCCGCTCGATCATCGAGCGTGAGAAGAAGACGCCCGCCGATCTCGCAAAGCGCTTCGGCAAGACCGAGAAGTTCGTGCTCGGCCGTCTGCGCCTTGCCAATCTCGCAGCCCCGATCTTCGAGGCGCTTCGACATGGCGAGATCGGCATCGAGATCGCCAAAGCCTACGCTACGACGGCGGACCAGGATCGGCAGGCGAAGGTCTTCGAGCAACTAACGGGCGGATACTATGCGAACAACGTCAACGAGATCCGCCGTAACCTCGCGAGCGGCTCCTATAATGGCGCAGACCCCAAGGCGCTGCTGGTCGGATCCGAAGCCTACCAGGCCGCTGGCGGCCGGATCGAACAGGACCTCTTCTCCGACGCCGCGACCGAGCGCTGGCTCGACGGGGATATTGTCGAGCGCCTTGCGGAGGAGGCCTTGCATAAGGCAGCTGAGGCCCTGCGCGAACGTGACGGGTTTGCAGAAGTACGGATCGTGGCGGCAACGAGTGTGCCTTACAGCACGACCTATCGCCTCCGGGAAATGCAGCCCGAGCCTCGCGAGCTGACCGAGGTGGAAGTGGCCCGGGAAGCGGAAATCCAGGCCGAAATGGAAGCGATCGAGCGCGAAGCGCAGGACGCTCCCGAGTACACCGAGGAACAGGCCACACGCTTCGACCAGCTCTCCCAGGAGCTCGATGCGTTTGGCGAGGTGACGGCGGATCTGACCCCGGCCCAGAAAGCTGGCGCAATTGCCTACCTCGTGATCGGCGGCGACGGCACCCCGGCCCTGCACCACGAGTACTTCCATGTCGAAGAAGGCGAGGCCTTTGACGCATCCGAAACCGTGCTTCTCGATGAAGGGGACGAGGGCGACGAGACGGCGACGGGCGGCGGTCACGATGACGGCGAAGTGGACGAGGACGCCGCCACTGCACTGACCTTCAGCAATCGCCAGCGCGACGAACTGGCCACGATGAAGACCGAGATGCTTCGGCTCTTCATCGCCAGCGATCCCGCCTTTGCACTCGATCTGGGCACCTTCATCATGATCGACAAGGCCAGTCGCGAGGGCTGGAGCGGCATGCCGAGTGAACTCAGGGCCTATGCGCCCAGTCCGCGCGTCAGCGGCTTTGTCAGCGGCACCCCGGCCTCGCAGCAGTGGGACGCATTGGACGGTGGTCTCGACCGATCCTGGCTGGATCACGACGCCATGGAGGCCCGATACGATGCGTTCTGCGCCCTGGATGGCGAGGCACGCGCAGCCTGGCTGGGCTGGGTCATCGCGCGCACTATGCATGCCGTGCCACATGGCGAAGCCGGTTCGGGGTTCCTCGATCATCTCGGGACGAAGCTGGCGATCGATGTCGCGGCCTGGTGGCGCCCCACCGCCAGCAACTTCTTCGATCGCCTGACCAAGCCGAAGATCCTCGGGCTCTTCGAGGCGATCGGAGGACCGGAACTCTCGAGCCGTTACTCCACCTCACGCAAATTCGATCTGTCGCTTTCGGCGGAGAAGCTCTTCGCCGGTGACGTGCTGGCCGAACCCGAGATCAAGGAACGCGCCCGCAGGTGGTTGCCCGATGCGATGCGGTTCGGGCCGGAGCAGATGAATGGTGGCGACGACTGCGACGATCTCATCGCCGAAGAGCCGGGTGCAGAAGCACAAACCGTCACCGGCGCCGCTGACGAAGACGGTGTGATACCCTTCGACGAAGCCGCCTGACCAGGGACTGCCATCCTTAAGCCCTGCCGGGACCTGCGCAAGCGCGGGTCCCGGCCTCGGGCCCCTTTCCCTTCCAGAAGCGTGTTTCCGCAGCGGCATCCGGGCTGACCCGATAGCGCCTGCGAGCCGCCTCCCAATCTCAAAGGAACTCATGATGACCCTGCCTCAATTCGAAGGCGTGCAGGAGCGCGCCCAGTCGCCCAAGGCTGGAAGGCTTCTCGTCGCCGCCCGCCAGATCGCCGCATATCTCGGCACCGCTCGTTCCCTGCAGCGCAAGGTGCTTACCCGCATCGTCACGGAGAGTTTCGGACGCTCGGGCGCATTCGGCGAGTGGTCGATGCGTGACGCCTACGACGCCCTTGAGGTCGCGCAGGTGCTCATGGCACTCGATCCGCAGACCGGCCTAGTCGATCGCGACGATGTTGACGCCGCCTTTGCCGCCCGCGCCGATCTTGCCCGTCACCTGCCGACCCAGACTTATCGCAGCGAGCGGCAGGTGGATATGCAGCAGTTCTCGACACCGCTTGGCCTCGCATGGCTGGCAGCCTGTGCGGCCCGGATCCGACCCGGCGATCTCGTGCTCGAGCCTTCCGCCGGCACCGGCATGCTGGCCGCCTGCGCGGCGGGCGTCGGCGCAAGCCTGATGCTCAATGAGCGCGATCCCGGCCGTGCCGATCTCCTTGCGCTGGCACTGTGCCAACCCGTCGCCCGCCACGATGGCGAGTTCATCGACGATTTGCTTGAAGACGGACGGCGACCTGATGTGGTGCTGATGAACCCGCCCTTTGCGCGGTCGGAATCCCGTGGCCGCGATCGCGATGCCGGCGCCCGGCATCTGCTCTCCGCCCTGGAACGCCTCGCGGCCAGTGGCAGGTGCGTCGCGATCATGTCGCCTGCATTCGCCGAGGGCGGCACGGGCGCCAAGGGCTACCAGCGCGTCGCGACCGCGTACCAGCCGCGCTGGGAACTCACCATCGACGGACGGCCCTTCGCCAGTCACGGGACGTCGATCTCGATCCGGATCCTCGTCTACGATAAGGGGTGGCGGGGGCGGACGCAGCGCGCGATGGTCTCCGGGCTGGAGGCCGCGCAGGCTCTGCTGCACAGCGTGCCCGATCGTCTTGACAGGTCCGCCTATGTGACTGACGGTCCTTCGCCGGTTGCTGCTTTGGTCGAGAGCATATCGGTTGACGCGGTCGTTCCCGCCCCCTCGCGCCTTGTGCCCTCGTTACCCACCAGACGTGCAGGTCTGATGGCAGGAATACTGGGGAGCGGCGCAAAGCCGATCCGTCCACCGGCGCCATCAGTGATGCCCGGGGCAGGACATGAACCGGCGTTGCTCGGATACACCGCGCTCGATGAGCCACCGGCAGCGGGCGATCCGGTCGGCATCTACGTTCCCTGGCGGCTGACGCGCATTGCCTTCGCGGCGCCGCAGTCGCACCCCGACCAACTGATGGAATCGATGGCGATGTCCTCGATCCTGCTGCCGCAGGCGACCTATCGCCCGATGCTGCCGCCGCGCGCGGTAGCGACGCTGTCGGACGCCCAGCTCGAGACCGTGATCTACGCCGGCCAGGCCTTCGAACGCGATCTCCCCGGCCGCTTCGCTCCCAACGATGCCGGAACGCTCCTGCAGCTTCATGTCGATGGCCATGTCTATCGTGCCGGCTTCATGGTGGGCGACGGTACCGGAGTGGGCAAGGGGCGCCAGATCTCGGGCTGCATCCTCGACCGATGGTGCCGGGGGCAGCGCCGCGCCGTCTGGATTTCCAAGAGCGCGAGCCTGCTCGAGGATGCCCGGCGGGACTGGGCGGCGCTCGGCGGACTGCCCATCGATGTCCAGCCGCTCGATGCCTTTCCGCTCTCCGGATCCATCACCATGGAAACCGGGATCCTGTTCCTGACCTTCGCCACCCTGCGCTCGCAGCGTGATGACAGCCACTCGCGGCTCCAGCAGATCCTTGCCTGGCTGGGTGCGGACTTCGATGGCCTCATCGTCTTCGACGAGGCGCACGAGATGGCCAATGCCGCAGGGACCGTCACCAGGTTCGGGGTGGAAAAGGGTTCTGAACAGGGACTGGCCGGGGTCCGGCTGCAGAACCTGCTGCCCCGCGCCTGCGCGCTCTACAACAGCGCGACTGGCGCCACCGATCCCGCGAACCTTTGCTATGCCTCGCGGCTTGGCCTGTGGCACAATTCTGCCTTCGAGACCCGCGAAGCGTTCATGACCGCGATCTCGGATGGCGGGATCGCCGCGATGGAGATCGTCGCGCGCGACCTCAAGGCCATGGGCTTTTACACCGCCCGTGCGCTCACCTTCAGCGGCGTCGAGTACGATCCGCTCGAACACCAGCTGACGACCGCGCAGATCGAGATCTACGATGCCTATGCCGATGCCTGGTCGATCTTATGCGCAGCTGCGCATAAGATCGCTTATCACGAGGTCGCGATAATGTGAAGGAACGCGGCAGCGACGTGGATTCTCCTAATGCGGGGCGATGTTGCTGCGCATTATTTTGATTGCGAACCTCGGCGGTCTCTGGACC
>NZ_ALVC01000018.1:0-20540 GCF_000293195.2 Sphingomonas sp. LH128 | reverse complement strand
CCGCCGAAGAAGGCGAAAGCCGCAACATGGCCTTCGCAAAAAGCCTCCGCGACCTCGGCAGGATAGGCTTTGAAAAACGGCGCATCACTATGCGGCAGGTCCATGCAGAAATAGTGAAACCGAACCAGCTTGCCATCGATGATCCCGTCGGCCTCGCCAAAGTCCACCTGAGCGTGGCCCGGCTTGTGGCTCAGCGGGATAAATACCTCGCGACTGCGCAGCTTGGCACCGGCCACATAATCGCGAACAATCGTTATGCCGCCGGTGAAGCCATGCTCATCGCGCAGCCGCTCGAAGATACGGGCAGCAGTGTGCCGCTGTTTGCTATGGACCGTGCGATCATCCTCCAGGATCTTGTCGATAATGTCCGTAAATCCGGCCAGCTTACGACCGTAGGTGCGACCACTTCGGCCATGTGGAGCCGGCTCCGCAAAGCACAGCATCTTGTCGATAGTCTTGCGGTCGATCCCGAAATACCGGGCGGCAGCGCGACGGCTCATCCCGTCAATCAGTACGGCGCGGCGGACCTTCTGATAAAGCTCCACTCTCTTCATCCTTCCACCTCCGCACAAAAGCGAAGGTCTAACAGGACTGGCCCTTTTCTATCCCGGTGCTCCGGTCCGATCCCTGGCCCCTTTTATTCCCGGTGTTCTCATCGAAAAGCAGGACCTCGCCGCGACGTGTCGCTCTGGAATCGAAATTTACAAGATCTATGAAAGCAAACTTGAAGGCATTGTTTGCCGTTCTGGAAAATGGTGCATGAAATAATCGAAACCATGGCTACGTGGTGAAAGCAGAGCCGAAACGGGAAGCGCCGACTGTCGCGAATTTATTCCGCGAGTGCGTTTCAATAGACCCCTCGTGAGGCGATGACGGCGGGCACGGTACGAAAGCAGATGGCAAGATCATAGAGCGTCGACTTGCGCAGGGCATAGAGTGCATCGAGGCGCACCCGTGCCTCATAGGATACTTCATTCCGGCCGCTGACTTGCCACAAGCCGGTAAGTCCGGGGCGGACCGAACAATAGGCGCCGAACCGGCTGCCGTACCGCTGAATCTCCGCCTCGATGATCGGCCGTGGTCCCACGATGCTCATGTGTCCGACAAGGATGTTGAAGAGTTGTGGCAGTTCGTCGAGGCTGCTCTTGCGCAGGATCGCGCCGACCGGGGTTATGCGGGGATCGCTGCGCAGTTTCTGGTCGCGCTGCCATTCCGCCCGCGCTTCGGGCGAGGATGCAAGCAAGTCGTTCAGCACTGCCTGCGCATTCACGACCATCGAACGGAACTTGAGGCAGGGGAACAGCTTGCCGTCCCGGCCGACGCGATATTGCACGAACAGGACCGGCCCCGGGGCGGACAGCTTAATCGCCAGCGCAGCCAGGATCAGAAACGGGAGAAAGATGAGGATGGCGGTGAAAGCCACGAGGATATCGAAGATGCGCCCGACGATGGACAGCGCCTTTTCTTCGTTTGAATTGCCCGGCGCTGGCTGGGCGGATCGTGCGACCGACGGGCTATCGCCCATCATTGCCGCCGCGCCCATGCGGTGCGCATCCGATCCGACGGGATTGGCATATACGGTGAAAGATGGGGCGCAATTCGCCCGCGCCGTGTCTTCGAAATGATTCGAGAGAGCTTCCATCGATCCACCCTGAAATAGTGAAAGCGGCTTAGAGACTGCCACACATTGGTTGATGGCATGGTAATAGAAGTTAAGGTCCCGTCAATAATACTACGCTGCACTGCGGCATCATCGAATGGTCCGATTGCAATGTATTAATTCTGCTCAGAGTGCCGGGGTTCGCCTAAAGTCGCCAATTCCCGGTTTTTCGACCATCGGGTTTTTACTCCGATGTGGATGCTGCAGAAATTTAATCCTTCAAACCGGATCAGACATTTCCGTCCATTGCATCCGACCGGCCGCCTATTGCCGCGCTACAATCGTTGATTATCCGCTCTCGGCGAATCATAGCGGCCAAATGCTGCGGCAAAGATGCCCGGTTAGCCTTCGCGAAATGCCCGTTCCAGCTGGTCGGCCAATGGTTTCAAGATGTAGCTGAGCATCGTCCGGCGGCCGGTCTGGATAAAAGTTTCCGCCGGCATCCCTGGACGCAGGCGCAACTGTCCGAGCCTGGCGATCTCGCCCTTGTCCAGGGCAACCGTGACGCGGTAGAAAGCGCTGCGTGTCGTCTTGTCGTCGGTTCGATCGGCGGAGACGTGCGTGACGATGCCGTTCAATTCGGGCGTCGTGCGGGCTGAAAAGGCGCTGAAGCGCAAGATCGCCTTTTGGCCGACGTGAACCTGGTCGATGTCCACCGGCGAAACCGTTGCCTCAACTATCATGCGGTCGTCGTCGGGGACCAGTTCCAGGATGGTCTGCCCGGCGGGGACCACGCCGCCCACCGTTCGGAACGCCAGCTTGTCGACCGTGCCCGACTGCGGGGCGCGGATGATGGCCCGCGCATAATTGTCGTCGGCGGCTACTTGCGCCCGTCGCAGCTCGCTGATCCGGGCGAGCACGTCCATCAATTCGGCGGCGGCGCTGCTTCGCGCGTCCGCCTGCACCGAGCCCATCTGCAAACGCAGTTCGCCGATCCGGGCGGCCCCGGATATGGCCGCCTCGCGCGCGCCATGCGCTTCGGCGGTGAGCCCCGATGCCGACCGCTCAAGTGCGTTCAGCCGGTCAAGCGTCGTGTAGCGCTTTTCATAGAGCCTGCGCGTAGCATCCAGTTCGTCGTTGATGAGAGTCGCCTGTTCGGCATAGCTTTGCGCCTTGGTACGGGAACTGGCCATATCGGCCGCAGTCTGGTTGATCCGCTGGCCGAGTTGAGCTGTCATGGAGCGGCGGGCATCACGGCGAAGGCTGAACGTCCGGCGCTCCTGTTCCATCAGTGCCGCCACGTTGGGATCGTTCGCGCGGGCCCTGAGTTCGGCCGGGAACGCTACGTCAGCGCCGTTGTCGCGCTCGGCGGTCAGCCGCGCTGCGCGGGCCAGCAGTTGATCGACGTTCTCGCCGGTATAGGTGGCCGCGGCGCCGCTGACCCTGGAATCCAGGCGTATCAGCGGCTGGCCCTTGGAAACATGATCTCCGTCACGCACCATGATATCGGCGACGACCCCCCCGGCAGGGTGCCCGATTTCCTTGACGTGGCTTGACATGGTGACCTCGCCGGGACCGATGACCGCCCCTGTCATCGGCAGGAATGCCGCGAGCCCGCCAAGCCCGAACACCAGGGCGCCGCACAGCAACAGTCCGGTGCGAACCTCGTTTTGCAGACTGCGTGCAGGTTCATAGCCCGTTGCGCTTGCGGAACGGGAAAGGGCGGGAGGAGGTATGATGATTTCGCTGGACACGGCTCTACTCGACAGGAGGTTCGGGAGTGCGCGAGGGCGCCGGGCTGAAGTTGATGCGTTTGAGCATTTCCGCCCGCTCGCCCATCTGGAGGACCTGACCGTCCGCCATGATCATGATGTGATCGACTTGCGCGAACACCGTGGGTCGGTGCCCGACGATGATGACCAGCGCGCCGCGCTGCTTGGCGGCGGCAATGGCGGCGAGGAGGGCATCTTCGCCCGCCGCGTCGAGATTGGAGTTGGGCTCGTCCAAGACGATCAGGAACGGATCGCCGTAAAGCGCGCGGGCGAGCGCGATGCGTTGCTTCTGCCCTCCTGACAATCCGCCGCCGGTCGGGCCGCCGATGGGATATTCGTAACCGCCAGGCAGGGCCACGATCATGTCGTGCACATCGGCGGCCCGCGCCGCCGCGATGATCGCCTCGGGAGCGGCCTGCGGGTCGAAGCGGGCGATGTTCTGCGCGATGCTACCTTCGAACAGTTCGATGGCCTGCGGCACGTAGCCGATGTCGCGGCCGATCTGCACCGGGTCCCATTGGTCCAGCGACGCGCCATCGAGGCGCACCGCCCCTCTGAGCAAGGGCCAGGCACCGGTCATGGCACGCATCAGCGAGGATTTCCCCGAACCGCTGTGGCCGATGACGGCCAAAGCCTCGCCCGCGGACAGCCGGAAGGAAACATTGGCTACGGTTATCTTCTGGCGGCCGGGCGGGCCGCAGACCACGCCTTGCACCTCGATGCCGACATGGGGCCTCGGGAGCGGCATCGGAGGTTCAACGGGCGGCACCCGGTCCAGAAGAGCGGAAAGTCGCCGCCAAGCCTGACCCGCTTCCGTCATGGGCTTCCATTGGCCGATGGTCTGTTCGACGGGCATCAGGGCGCGCGCGCTCAGGATCGATCCGGCGATGATGACCCCGCCGGTCGCATCGTTGTCGATGACCAGGAATGCCCCTACGGCCAGGACGAAAGACTGGAGGAACAGGCGGAAGGCCTTGCCTATCACCTGGGTCCGGCCGGAAACCCCGGCCAGTTCGTCATGCGCGGCGATCAGGTTCAGGCTTACCGCGTCCCAACTGGCGCGCCGTCTTGCGCCCATGCCCAGAACGCGCAGGACCTCGCCGTTGCGGCGCACATCCTCGGCCATGGTGAACCGTGCGGCGGCGACGGCGGCTGCCTGCAGGGCGGGCGTGCGTGTGCGGCGATCGCCCAGTACCATCAGGGCGATCATGATCAGCACGCCTGCCAGCGTCGCCAGGCCGAGCGCCCAGTGAAACAGCGTGAGGATCACCAGGAACATGATCACATAAGGCAGGTCCAGCAGGGCAAGCGGTCCCGGCCCGGTGATGTATCCGCGAACGACGTCGAGATCTCTGACCGGCGCTGCGCCCGAAGGCATGGGGCCGACTTCCTGCTCGTAGCGGCTGACGATGTCGTAGAGGCGATCGCAGAGCTTCTGATCGGCTTGCGCACCCGAATGCAGCAGCACGCGTGACCGGATCACATCGACCGCGCCCTGGAACACATAGGCGATCGTCACCATCAGCAGCAGGCCGGCCAGCGTGGCGCCGCTGCGACTGGCGAGCACATCGTCGTAGACCAGCAGCATGAAGAACGAGCCGGACAGGAGCAGCACGTTGAACACGGCGCTGAATATCAGGATCGGCCAGAGTACCGGCAGGATTGCCTGAAGCATTGCGCGCACTTCGCCGAAGACCGTATCGCGATTGGGGTTCATGCGAAGTGTCCTGTGAAGGTGCATCCCGGCAGCTTCGGCCATGGGTTCTGCGAAGGGGCCGGTGAGGGTGGCGGGGTCATTGCGCGTCCGGGGCCATGTCGTGGCCGGGCTCGGCATCGCTTTCGACACTGACCGGAGCGGGCGTGAAGCGCTGATCGTAGCCCGCAGCATCGATGGCCTGGATTAGCGGAGCGCTCGGCAGCCCGGTCCATGGCGCCGGGCGGTAGACCGATGGATCGAACGGAGGCGTGTCGGTAGCGAAGGCATCGGCGCGCAACTGGCCCATCGCCCCCAGCAACAAGGCATGCTGGACATAGATCTGGGCTTCGGATTGCGCCTGTGCCTGACGGGAAACCAGAAGGTCGCGCGCGGTATCCAGCACGTCCAGCGAGGTGACCTGCCCGGCGAGTTGTTGCTGCGTGGCCCCATCGAGGGCGCCCTGCGCCGCCGTTACGGCGCGATTGTAGGCAGGCAGTGCGCGCCGGGCCGCCGCCAGTTGATCCCAATAGCTCGCGATGTTTTTCCTCACGTCGCGAGAGGTCTGTTCCAGCTGCTGGCTGGCCGCGTCCGCAAGTTGCCGCGCCTCGCGGATACGCGCCGAAAGCAGGCCGGCGGAATAGAGCGGAACGGTCAGGCCGACCTGCACTTGCGCGGTCGTTTCATGCGGATCGTCGCTCTCTATCGTCAGGGGGGAGCGCGCCACACTCGCCTGCAGGCCGATGTACGGGCGCGCGTTGCCACGGGCCGGCGCGATACGGCCCTGAGCGGCGGCGAGGTCGAAACGCGCAGATTCCAGCAGAGGGCTCGACATGGCGCCCAGGGCTTGCGCGTCTTCCACGGTGGGGGGCAATGGCGGGAGTTGGGGGAGTCGCGCCAGCGCGTCCGGATAATGTCCGACGACATTACGAAAGCCGTTGCGGCTGGCCAGTAGGCTGCCTTGCGCCAATTCGAGTTGAGCCTGTCCGCTGAAGATGCGGTTGCGCGTCTGCTGCAGATCCGTTTCCGTGGCGTAGCGTGCGGAATAGCGGGCGTTGATCTGATCGAGCTGCTCGGTAAGCTGGGACAGGTTCGCACGGGCGATCTCGACGAGTTTCTCATCGCGCAGGACGGCGGCATAGGCGATGACGACATTCGCCAGCATGTCCTGCTCGGCAGAGTGCATGTCCGCGATCGATGCGCTGTAACCGGCATCGGCGATCCTTCGCTGTGCGGTCAGGCGGCCGAACGTGAACAGTGGCTGGTCGATCGATGCCGACAACTGGGGTGTGAAGCCGGACTGTTTCAATGCGGTGAGCCCGTTCTGGATTACGCGCCGCCAGCCGTATACGTAGTTTGCGTCGGCGGAGATGCTGGGTCCGAACTGGGCTCTGGCTTGCTGCACTCGCTCCTTCGCGGCACGGGTGCCGGCGCGGCTTGCTTCCACGCCGGGATTGTGCCGGTAGGCATCGGCGATCGCCTCGCCCAGGGTTTCGGCCAAGGCCGGGCGAGCGGCGGCGATCATCGCCGTTATGCTCAGCAAGGCCCAATACTTCCGGCACCGGAAAGGTCGCATGGTCGGTCCGCTCATGTCCAGTGACCCGTCCTGCAACCACATGGTGAATATGGTGCTGCCGCTGCCTTCCGGATTGATCCGTAGTTCCGGCGGTTTGCGATTGGTGATTGCGCACCCGCTTCACGATGCATGCGAAAAGTCGCCCTTGAAAGTGATCCAGCGGCGGTTTTGCGCCGATAGGCACTGGCTGTCGGATGGCCGATTGAAACGTGTGCAATCCCACAGCACGATTTCCACGCCGGTTCGCTTGTCGCTGACGTAGAGAAAAGCGACTGTGTGAATGATCGGTCTGTTGGGCGATCCGTAAGTCAGGGAATGGCGGTCCCATCCGACGACCTTGCAGTAGGCCTGACCCGTGCATTCGCCCAGGCCTTGCATGGCGAGTCTGGTTCCGTCTCCGCCGCCGTCGACAAGGATGAAATGATCGCCTTCCTGCAACGTCAGCATGGTGCCGCCTGCGGGATCGGGCTGCGTATCGTTCTCAGTTGCCGTCGAAAGCGCGGTGCCTGGCTTGTCGGTCGTCGTCCGGTGAGCGGGGGAAATGAGCGTAAGCTGGCGCTGATACGTCTCCGCGCCGGTATAGACCGCATCGAATGCACGCCTGCGCCCCCAGCCGCCGCGCCAGCGAAAGAACAGGTGGGTATCGACTTGCGCGACCTTGTCGAGCGCCGCACTCCAGTACGGGCGCACCCAGTCGGTGTGATAATGGGTCGCCATGCCGACTGCCGGATCGGTTTCTCCGGCAAGGAAGGCGGCGGCGGTTTCCCGTGCACGGCGCCACATCGCAGGCGTGGGAATGCGCGCGAGTGCACCATCGCATGTGAAAGTGAACTGGCATCCGCTGGTGCGCTCCGAACCCTGATAGATAACGCCGCATACGGAATGGGGAAAGGCAGGGTGGCGGACCCGGTTCAGGACGACTTGTGCAACGGCGGCTTGCCCTTTTCTGGTATCGCTTGCCTCGTAAAGGAGGGCGCTGGCCAGGCAGTCGAGGGCGCGACCGTAACTTTCGCTCGCCTTGTCGATATGAAAGGCAATCGGGCGGTCAGGCCCGGGAGGGACGAAGGGCGTGACACGGTTCAGGGCCTGGGCGTCCTGATGTGTCACTTGCTTGAAAGTGACCGGTGCGACGGGCGGGGGGACCGTGGCCGGTTCGCGTGCGCTCGGTTGTCGCATTGCAGCCGATGCCCGCTCTTCCGATTTCTTCCGATGCCCATCAGGCACAAGCGACAGGAAAGAGGCGATCACGATCAAGCCAATGCCGGCCATCTGCGCCATGCGCATATGCATCGACGCGACCGTTCCCGACGATCCGGACTCGATGTCGGTTTTCGCATGCCCTGGGCGCGATGCCCCCGCAGGCTTCAGGTGGAGAGGCGACCAGGCCATGCTCATCGGCTTAGTGTCACCGAGATCACGCCGTAAAATTGCGTATAAGGTTCGAAGGGCGCTCGGCCGTTCACGAACCTTCGCGCAAAGCCCATATTTGCATCGGCGGACAGCCAGCGATTGAAGCGCAGGCGCGGGCCGCCCGTGGCTTCTACGCGGCGGGCGGAGTAGGACTGCCTGGCGTAATCTTCCAATGAGACCTTTACTGCGCCGAACCAGGAGAGATTGCGCCGCATCTCGTATTCCGCTTCGACGCGGGCCGTCGTGAGAGTGACGGCGCCGACCAGGTCATAGGGGCTGGTCGTGTTGCTCTGCTCGACAAGCCCGCGGATCGCCAGGGTGCGTGTGGGAAAGTATCGCAAGTGACCGGATACCGCGATTCCCTTGATCGCGCCCAGGGCCTTGTCCTTGAAGTCGTAGCGGCGATAGCCGACGCCGACTTGCGCATAAAGTACGCGGGTCAATTCATACCGGAGGCCGGCGGACAGGCTCCGGCTGGATGCGTCGCGATCGGCAAGGAGCGGGGAATAGGCATAGTCGAACCTGTCATATTCGATATTCCCGGACAGGGAGGTCCTGCCACTGAACTCGTATGCCGCAAGGGCATGGACACCGTATCGTTTCACGTTGCGAAAACGTTGTTCCACGATGTCTTTCGAGCCGATTTGTACATCTTCATAATACTGATGAACCGCCAGAACTTGCGCATCGATGGAAAGGCGATTGAATTGCTTGCGGCCCGTCAACGAGCCGTGCAGTACCCTGCGCATGAGCGGCTCCCCGCCTGCGAGATCGTTCTCCACGGTTCCCCGTTGTATCGCTTCACGGCGATAGCCGAGATTGGCGGACATGGATTCCGGGCCTGTCGTTCCGTACGTGTAAGTGCCTTCGAGGCGGTATTCCGTCGCATCCTGATCAGTGAGTTTGAGGTAGCTGCTGGTGCGCGCGTCAGCGTCGAACAGGACGTTGCTGAAACGATCCTTCCGCTTGACGCGGATATGGGGCTGCGTGTTGAGCGACATGTCGGTGCGCTTGACGCTGGTGCGGGTGAAAATATTGTCGTCCGCGCGAGCGCCGAAAGTTACGGACGGCAGCACGTCGAACCCGCCCAGCTCATAGCCGATGGGAGCATATTCGGGGATGATGCGGCGTCCGGGCACGTCCTCCGGCTCTCTAATGATCGGGCCGATCGTCTGCGCTCCGGCGAACTGGCACCAGCCTGCGGAAAAGCACAGCGTAGCAAGCCGCGTGCCCATGCGAAGGGCGCGGTGGGCAGTTCGCGTCGTCATCGGTCAAAAGCGCCGCTCAGGCACGCGAATGGTGTCGCCGGGCTGAATCGGCGTCATCCCGTCCAGGCGGTAGAGAATTTCCCCGGCGCCATCCTTGTGGCGGATATAGATGCGCTTGTCGTCCGCGCGATACGTGAAGCCTTCGGCCTTGGCGACGGCACTGTACACGGTCAAGCCTTCGACGAACTGGAATTCCCCGGGCTTGTTGACCTCGCCAAGGATGTAATACGGGCGAAGATTCAATACGTCGATCGAGACGCTGGGGTTGTCGATATAGCCTTTGCTGAGTGCGGCGGTGACGCGGTCTGCCAGCGCCGATGCCGTAAGTCCCTTGGCCTGAACCGCGCCGATGAGGGGGAATGCGATCGCGCCCGCGCCATCGACCGGGTATTCGCCCGTCAGCTTGTCTTCACCGTAGACAGTGATGCGCAATTTGTCCCCCGCGCCGAGAGTGTAATGGGTCTCCGCGCCCGACAGCGTGAGTTCGGGCAAGGTGCCGCCGGCGGCGCAGCCGCTTGCCGCGAGGGACAGAAACAGGATCGTGAAGGGGGGCGTCAGTTTCGGCATGGGTTCTTCCGAAGTCGTGATCTGATTGTTCGCCCGGCAATCTGGCGCAGCGCAGGGCGGAACTTCAAAGGAAGAACCGTTCAATAACGACGCAATTCTCCAGTGATTGATCCGGTAGCGATCAGTTTCGCATCGCATTCCGTTCCCACATGCCGCGCATGGGCGCGGACCGTTGCGGGAAAGGGGCAAGCGGACGAAGGGGGGGCCCTTCGTCGCCTCTGGGCTGCCGGGGCGGAACCGTCAGTTGTAGAAGTTGTAATCGCCGAGGACGAGTTGATTGCCATTCATCGAGCCGATGGCGATGACGTAATCCAGGCCGGTGATCGTGCTGTGGATCGAGTAATACTGGGCGTGAACGTCGCCGCCGGGGCTGCTGCTGTTCTGGCCATAGCCGACGAAGGTGATCGTGGAGCCGACGCCGAACCCGTCAAGGTACAGGAAGTCGTTGTTTCCTTCTTCGTATACGCCGGCCCCGTAAAAATCGTAGATGAAGTCCTGTGACCGTCCGGCCAGGGACGATGCCCCGGAAAGTGAGGGATCCATGTCCGAGAGACGGATCACGAAGGCATCGTTGCCTGCCCCGCCGTACAGATAGTCCACCCCCTTGCCACCAGCGAGGGCGTCATTGCCGTCAGTGCCCCCGATATGGTCGCTGCCCGAAGTTCCTAAAAAGAATGGCATGCCTTCCTCCTGAGTGTAAGTAATTATCCTAATAAATATGACGTATAAGTAAGAAGGGTTCCGCAGGCTATGGGAGTTAATTTTTCAAGATGTAAACGGACGGGTTTTTACGGATAGTTCATTATAATTTTAAAATATTTAGTTAAACAAGATGACGCTTCGTCCGGATGTGGAATTTTGGGTACTGTAAAACGTCCGGAATGGAGATTGTTAATATTTTGAAGGCGAGTGGGTTATGGAATTTTAGGTAGAGGAATGCGCCCGCTGACGGGCGCATGAATCCGCGCCGGGCGCAGCCTGGTTCGCGGCATGTGGCAGGATCGGTTCATACCGGATGCGAATGGTTCTCTTCTTGCGGGACACACGCAAAATCGGGCGAATGTCGGCGCCGATTCGAAGATGGGCGGAGCAGGGCGTCGCGAACGGCGCGGGAAGGTTTGGCAGACGGCTGCGCTTCGAACGATTTCGGATCGTCGATGGCAAGGCTCGACCTGCCGCGGCGTGGGCGCCGTGAAGCTGTTGCGCTATCGCACGGCGGCACCGAATTTCGGGGACGATCTCAATGATGAACTCTGGCCCGCGCTGGCTCCCGCGTTGTTCGAGGGTGGCACTCGCGGCCGGGATTCCGGGGCCGCCTTCGTAGGCATAGGGACGATCGTGGGCATCGATCCGCAAGGCAGCCGAACGCTTCACGTGTTTTCGAGCGGCGCGGGCTACACGAGGGTAGATCGGTGGCAGGCGTGCAAGGTCGAGTATCACTGTGTTCGCGGGCCGGTTACGGCACGTGTGCTGGGACTGGGAGCGGACAAGGTGTTGACCGACGGTGCGATCCTCGTTCCGCTGCTCGAGCGATATCGGCCTCAGGTTTCGGACCGGAGCGGCCGGGTGGTTGTCGTGCCGCATTACGAGACCCTGGATTTTCCGGGATGGCATGAGGCGGTGCAATTGGCAGGCTTCGATCTCGTAGATCCGCGCGATACACCGGAAACGGTAATCCGCTCTCTCGCCGGTGCGCGCCTGGTTCTGACCGAATCCCTGCATGGAGCGATTATCGCCGACGCCTTTGGCGTCCCGTGGCGGGGGTTTGCCGTGTCGCGGAATTTTTCGACGGCCAAGTGGGCCGACTGGACCTTCTCGCTGGACCTGCAGGTGGACATATCGCTCGTGCCTCCGCCCGATCCGGTCCAGTTGTTTCGCTTCGGCAAACGATCTGAGCCCTTCGGCGCCCTGCTTTCGCTTGATCAGGAGGCGGCATTCCGGGAGTTCAACGAGCGAACGTCCCGCGATGCACGGGCGCCCTTCCTGAAAGCCCAGGCAAAGCGCATGATCGAGGCGATCCCGGCTGCGCGCCGCGCGATGGGGTACGAAGGCGAACGCACCGCCCGCGCGCTGGACGAACTGGCTCGGCTCGAACCCTATTGCAGCAGGGCAGGCAAGCGGGACGACCTGCGCGATGCGATGCTGGCCCGGCTGGATCGTCTGGTTGCGACATGCACGGCATCATTGATCGCAATGCCGTGAATTGCGGCAGCTGCAGAGAGCGCAGTTAATCCAATCACAGCACTTGTGCGTCTATGCATGGCTGCATGTCCTCTCCGCCCCCAACCCGCCACGCCACGCGTGCCGCCCGATCTTCGGAGCCGATCGGCGCGCGCCCGATCTTGTGGCGCGGATGGCTGGCCGGACTGACGATCAGCCTGTTGCTTTGGGCCCTCATTGCCGCCCTCGTGGTCGGTTTCTGACGGGAACGGGCGACCGCTGCTCTGCAGGCGAAAATTGCCTGTATTTCGGATGCACTTCAGATTGAGCGGCATCGCCTGAGATTTCTACGCTCCA
The DNA here is from genome assembly GCF_000293195.2 of Sphingomonas sp. LH128. Taxonomy (NCBI): domain Bacteria; kingdom Pseudomonadati; phylum Pseudomonadota; class Alphaproteobacteria; order Sphingomonadales; family Sphingomonadaceae; genus Sphingomonas; species Sphingomonas sp. LH128. The sequence continues at coordinate 8,137 of NZ_ALVC01000018.1, read as the reverse complement.
TCAGCCAATGCCCGGATCGTGCTTTGGCTGATGGAGCATGTCTTGACTCGGAACCTGTCAGTATTTCTCGATCTGCTGCGCCTGCTTGCAGCATTGCTGGTGCTTCTGGGGCATGCCGGCGAAGTCTATGGCATGGGGCTTCCCGCGATGGTCGGGCACAGCGCCAAGGAGGGCGTGGCAGTCTTCTTCGTGCTGTCCGGCTTCGTCATCGCCTTCGTGGCGCAAAGTAGGGAGCGTGACTGGCAGGCATTCGCCAAGGCGCGCGCACTGCGCATGTATTCCGTGGTCCCGCTGGCCATCGTGGTCATGGCCGTGTGTCATGGAGTGGGCTCCTCGCTGCATCCGCAGGCTTATGCGGCAGGCAGTGCCAACCTGAATGCGGGCGCCATGGGCGCACCTCCAGGATGGTGGCCGATCCTGCGCTATCTTACCTTCACGAACGAAATCTGGTTCGACCGCGCGATGATCAGCACCGGGGCACCGTTCTGGTCGTTGGGCTACGAAGCGGCGTATTACGTCGGTTTTGCGTTGGTTTTCTACGTCAGGGCCGGTTGGCGGTGGATATTCCCGGTATTGTGGCTGCTCGTGTGCGGGCCGCGCATCGCACTGGCATTTCCGCTCTGGCTGATCGGGGTCGCCACATGGGCGCTGGTGCGCAGAGGCTGCCGGTTGCCTGCCTTGTGGGGCGCCGCAGCGTTACTGGTGATTGCGCTGGCGGCCGCGGCGTTGCGCAAGTGGTGCGCGTTCGCGGCCATGCCGTTGTTCGAATGGGGCGAGCCGGCGGTGCTGGCCGCGAGCATGGGCTATTACCTGGTGCTTGCAATGTTGCTGGCGATGGCGATCGTCGTCTTTGCGGCTTGCGTGCCCTCGCGAACGATATGGCCGCATTGGCTGGAACGATGCGCGCGGTTCTGCGCAGGCGCCAGCTTCACGCTCTACATCATGCATCTGCCCGTCATGGTGCTGATCGCGGTTGCATGGCCCGGTAGCCGCGGATCGCTGGCGGGAGGATTGGTGGCGACGACGATGACCGTCACGCTCATGTTCGGCTTGGCCGAACTCGGTGAGCGTCGCAAGGCAGTATATGCGAGAATTTTCTCAATGAGTTAAAGATCGATGCGCGTAAAGACAAAGAATTATATTAATGTAATCTATTAAAATGCATTTACCAAAGTCGTTATGTCAGCATTTTGAATAACTGAAATATCAAATCCCCTGACACGGCGGAGCAATTGCGCTTGCGTGACGGGGTTTTAGATAATGACTTTTTCCTACAAGAACGCATTCGGGATTCTACTTAACAGTTCTTCGGGTGCCGTAAATACCTTTTTCGGAACTGCCGGTGCCGACACACTCAAGGGAACTGACAAAGGCGACGTCATGCGCGGCTACGGCGGCGGGGACAGCTACTACGGCGGCGCCGGCGATGACACGTATATCGTGTCGTCCATCAAGGACAAAGTCTTCGAGGCACAGGGCGAGGGGATCGATACCGTCCGCTCCTCGGTCTACCACATCCTTGGCGCAAACGTCGAAAACCTGATCCTCGAAGGCAACCAGGCCTGGTACGGCGGCGGCAATGCGCTCGACAACGTCATCATCGGCAACGAATTCGCGCAGCAGATCAACGGCGGCGCGGGCAATGACGTGCTGTTCGGCGGCGGCGGCAAGGACACCTTCATCGTGCTGGCGCACAACGGCAGCGACGTGATCCTGGACTTCGCTACCGGCGTCGACAAGATCCAGCTCGGCGGCTACGGGATCACCGGCTTTGCGCAGATCCAGTCGATCGCCCAGCAGGTCGGCAACGACACCGTGCTGCATTTCGGCAATGGCGAAGACCTGATCCTGCGCGACGTCAAGGCGACCAGCCTGGCGTCGACCGACTTCACTTACGAACTCAACCGCAGCGGTTTCACCCAGACCTTCGGCGACGAATTCAACGCGCTCAGCCTCTACTCGAAGGGCGGCACCTGGCGCACCGAATTCGGCAACGGCGGTCCGGGCTCGATTGCCAGCCGCACCCTGCGCACCGAAGCGCAGCTCTATTTCGACGAGGACTGGGGCGGCACCGGCAAGAAGGCGTTGGGCGTCAACCCGTTCTCGATCGACGATGGCGTCCTGACCATCACCGCCGAGCGCGCAAGCAGCGACATTCTGCAGTACATGGACGGTCATACCTGGACGTCCGGCCTGCTGACCTCGAAGTTCACCTTCGCGCAGCAGTACGGCTATTTCGAAATTCGCGCGAAGATGCCGGAGGGCAACGGCTTCTGGCCGGCGTTCTGGCTGCTGCCGACCGACAACACCTGGCCGCCCGAACTCGACATCTTCGAGCAGCACGGCAAGGACCCGAACGTCCTGTACATGACCACGCACGGCACCAGCACGCCGGGCAAGACCATGGAAGCACAGGACCGTGCGGTGGTCGATACCACGCAGTTCCACACGTACGGTGTCGACTGGAACGGCGAGCGCATCGTCTACTACATCGACGGCATGGAAGTCGCGCGTCAGGCCACTCCGGCGGCGATGCAGAAAGAGATGTACATGCTCGTCAACCTCGCGGTCGGCGGCACTGCAAGCTGGAGCGGGCCGAGCGATGCGAGCACGCCGACCGGCGAGATGAAGATCGACTACATCCGCGCCTATCGGACCGCCGATACCGTCTCGACGACGAGCAACGGCAAGCATGTCGTCTATACGTCCAACGGTTCGACTGTGCCCGTCAGCACGGACCCGGTGGTGACCGCGCCCGTGATCACCCCGACGCCGCCCCCCACGCCGACGACGCCTTCGACCTCGACCGGCACGACGACGGGCAAAGTCTATACCGGCACTTCGGGCAACGACACGTTCCGCGTCAGTTCCAGGCTGGACAAGGTCATCGAGGCCGTAGGCGGCGGGATCGACACCGTGTTCGCCAGCGACACCTACATCCTTGGCGCCAATGTCGAAAACCTGACGCTGACCGGCGACCAGGCGCTCACCGGCACCGGCAATGCACTAGACAACCGCCTGATTGGCAACAGCGCTGCCAACCTGCTGAAAGGTATGGCCGGCAACGACTACCTCGACGGAGCGGGCGGCGCCGACGTTTTGCAGGGCGGCACCGGGGACGACATCTACCGCGTCGACAATGCGGCGGTGAAGATCGTCGAATTCGCCAACGAAGGTTCGGACCTGGTGCTCAGTTCGGTGACCTACACGCTGTCCGCCAACTTGGAGAACCTGCGGCTGGACGGCACCGCCAACATCAACGGCAGCGGAAACGCCGACGCCAACCGCATGATCGGCAACAGCGGCAACAACGTGCTGACGGGGTTTGGCGGCAACGACTATCTCGATGGCGGGGCCGGCAACGATACGCTCATCGGCGGCAAGGGCGATGACATCTACGTCGTCGATGCTGCGGGGGACCGCGTGATCGAACTGGCCAATGAAGGCACCGATACCGTGCTGTCGTCGGTCAGCTACACGCTGCCCGCGAACGTCGAGACTCTGCGTCTTACGGGCACGGCCGCGCTCAACGGCGCCGGCAATGCGCTGTCCAACAAGATCTACGGCAACGAAGCGGCGAACAAGCTGTTCGGCTGGGCCGGCGACGACATGCTCGACGGCGGTGCGGGCAACGACGTTCTGAACGGCGGTGCCGGCAACGATACGCTGACGGGCGGCGCAGGGGCGGACATCTTCGTGTTCGCAGCCGGTTATGGCAAGGACACGGTGACCGACTTCCAGCATGGCATCGACAAGCTGGTCCTGGTCAACGTGAATGCGAGCGCGGTCTCGATCAGCCATACCGCCAACTCGACCGTGGTTTCCATCGGTGCGGACAAGATCACGCTGATGGGCGATGCGCAGTTCGGCCTGTCGGACATCGCGTTCATGAGCAACAGCGAATACAGCAGCACAATCGGCTTGCTCGCGTGATCGCTGCAAGGAAGTAGCTCCAAAATGAAGTAGTCTCTCGGGTGGCGGCGTCGACCGCCAGGCCGGGGGCATGTATCGAAGCCGAGGTACGTTTCGTACTTCGGCTTCGAGGCGTCTGGCGCATGTTTCTCAATATTCAGGCTTTGCGGGCGATAGCGGCGCTGCTCGTCGTTCTCGTGCATCTGGAGGTGCTGGGGGCAGCGCTTGGCCTGCAGCGCAGTCTGTTCGATCTCTTCGCTGTGGGCGTGGACCTGTTCTTCGTCATCAGCGGCTTCATCATGGTCCATACGACTTCGCGCAGGCGCGTATCTCCGGCCGCGTTCATGCTTGGTCGGCTGGCGCGCATTGCGCCGCTCTACTGGACGCTTACCATTGCGGTCTTCGTCGTGGCGCTGGCTTCGCCGTCGCTGCTGGGGGCGACGCAGGGAAATTGGACGGCGCTGCTGCGATCTCTCGCCTTTCTGCCGGGCGAGCGTGCCGACGGGACGGTGCGGCCGATCCTCTTCGTGGGCTGGTCGCTCAATCTGGAGATGGCTTTCTATCTCGTCTTCGCCGGAACCCTGACAGTGAAGGATGTGACCCGGCGAGTCTTTATGGGCGCCGGGTTGCTCGTTCTCGCCGTGGTGCTTGGCATGCTTATGCGCCCCCAACTTGGCCCTGAACTGCGGTTCCTGACGCAGCCGATGCTGGTCGAATTCGCGGCGGGAATGATCCTCGGCTGGCTCCACCCTCATCTTCCGGCATCACGGGCGGCGGCGCGGCTGGCGGCTGCGGCGAGCTTGCCTGCGTTGGCGGCGCTGCTGCTTGCGGCGCGATGGCCGCTGCCGGGCGGCTGGCCGATGTCGCTGCTGCCGGCTTGCGCGGTCGTGCTGGCCGCGCTGATTGCCGAGAAAGGGGGTATCGTCCTGACATGGCAGCCGCTTCAGGTGACGGGTGATGCCAGCTATGCCCTGTACCTGACTCATCCTTTCGTGACGCAGGGGTGGACGATCGCTGCGGAAAGGGCCGGCATCCTGCAGCCGGGCACCGCGCCGCTGCTGATGGCCGCGGCTCTGGGGAGCGCCGTCGCGGCAGGAATCTTCATTCACAGGCATCTGGAGCGTCCGCTTGATCGCCTGCTGCAACCCATGCTCACCGGCACGCCGAAAACGCCGCTCCTGAAGTCCGGAGTCTGGCGATGAGCGCCACCATGGCCGTGATGCTCCCGCCGAGCCGTATATCGCAGTTTCTTTCCGACAGGGCGGTGCAGGACGGCGCCTTCGCGGCGCTCATCGTGCTGGCGCGTATACCCGCCAATCTGGGCACGGCGGGGGCGGCGGCGGGGTTGGCGCTGATGTGCCTGTATGCAGCGCTGAGGATCGATCAGTGCCGCGAAGCCCTACTGCGATGCCGGTGGCAACTGGCCTATCCCATCGTCGCGCTGGTCTCGATCGCATGGGCGGTTCAGCCTCTGGTGACGGGCAGAGCGGCGGTGCAGATGGCGGTGACCGCGTTTGCGGGCCTGCTGCTGTCGCAGGCTGTTCGCCCGAGGGCGGTGCTGGCAGGGCTTTTCTGTGCCTTTGCGGGCTATACCGTGATTTCGTTCCTTGTCGGACATACGCGGCCGGACGGCGTGACCGAGGCTCCGGCACTGTTCGGCCTTGGCGGAGAAGCGAAGAACTACTTTGCCGACAGCGCCGCCACGGGGGCACTTCTGGCGGTGGCCATGCTCGCGGCAAGCCTGGAGAGGCGGGCATTCGGATGGGCGGCCGGTCTTGCAGGCATAGCCGTGGTTTGCATCCTCGCGACCGAGCAGGCGCGATCTGCCGGTGCCGTGGCCTCGCTGGCATTGGGCGGCGCACTACTGGTGCTGCTTCTGGCATTGCGCATGCGATCGTTGGCTCTCAAGGCGGGTGCTGCCGCCGTGCTGGTTGCAGGCTTGTGCCTGGGGGCCATTTTCTTCGAGCAGTTGCTGGAAATAGTACAGCAGATGTCATCGAAGGATGCCGGGCTCACCGGGCGGGGTTACCTGTGGTATCGTGCCCAGTTCATCATAGCTGAACGTCCCTGGCTCGGGACCGGCTACTTCGGTTTCTGGACCCCGACGAACCCGGATGCGGTCGGGCTCTGGCGACATTTCGACATTCGCCAGGAAGGAACCGCCTTTTCCTTCCATAACAGTTATATCCAGACCATCGTGGAGACAGGATATCTGGGGCTGGCGGTGCTTGTCGGGACGTGGCTCGCCGGGACGCTTGCGCTGTTGCGGCGGTTCGTGCTGACACGTTCACTGCCGACGTGCTTCTGGCTCGCCTATCTGACGATGGAACTGAGCAAATCTCCCGTCGAGCCCATTCGTCCGGCCGCTCTGGTCGCGCCTACGGTGATGCTCTTTGCGGCGCTTGGCTTCGGCTGGTTTCCTGCCGCCCGGGCGCCGGAATCAGCCTGAAGTCGTCCCCAGACGGCGCTCGTCTTCGCGGTCGATGGCCAGCAGCGACACGCCCTTGCTTTCGGTCATGACGAGCGCGGAGATCAGGCTGATCGCTCCGGCTCCCGCGACATAGAACGCGATGGGAAGCCAGTCGTCATATTCACGCAGCAGGCTGGTGCCGATCAAGGGAGCCCAGGACCCGGCGAAGATCGCGGTTACCTGATATCCGAGGGAGACTCCGGAATACCGCATCCGGGTCGGGAACATCTCGGCCATGATCGCGGGCTGCGGTGCGTACATCAGGGCATGGACGAACATGCCCAGGAAAATCCCTCCCAGCACGATGGCCGTACTGGCATTGCCGAACATCGGAAATGCGATGAAGGGCCATGCCATCGTGAGCGTTGCGCCCAGCAGGTACACCGGCTTGCGCCCGATCCGGTCGGCCATCGCGCCGAACAGCGGGATCAGAACGACATGGAGGATATGGGCGCAGAACAGCAGTGTCAGGATCTTGGTCGTATCGACGCCGATATGCGCCAGATACGTGATCGAGAACGTGACGACCATGTAGTACAGGATGTTCTCGCCTACCCGCAGGCCCATCGCGGTAAAGACGCCGCGCGGGTAGCGCCGGAACACTTCGACCAGCCCGTAACCCCGGTGCGCCCGATCCTCGGCTTCCGCCTTGGCGGCTTCGAAGATCGGGGAATCGGAGACCTGGGTTCGAATGTAATACCCGATCCCGACAATCACGGCCGAGAGCCAGAAGCCGAAGCGCCAGCCCCAAGACAGGAACTGTGCGTCGGACAATGTCGCCGACAGCACCAGCAGAACGATCGTCGCCAGCAGGTTGCCCAAGGGCACGCCAGCCTGGGGGAAACTGCCCCAGAAGGCGCGGCTATGATTAGGGCTGTGCTCTGCCACCAGCAGGACCGCGCCGCCCCACTCCCCGCCAAGTGCAAAGCCTTGGACGAAGCGCAGCACGACCAGAAGCACGGGCGCCCAATAACCGATCGCGCCGAACGTGGGGAGGCAACCCATCAGGAATGTTGAGCAGCCAATCAGCATCAGGCTGAACTGAAGCAGCGATTTGCGCCCGATCCTGTCGCCGATGTGACCGAACACGATGCCGCCGAGGGGGCGTGCGATGAAGCCGACCGCATAAGTGGCGAAGGCCGCGATTACGCCGTCCAGATCATTGCCGGTGGCCGGGAAAAACAGCTTGCCGAAAATGAGCGTGGCTGCGGTTCCGTACAGGAAGAATTCGTACCATTCGACCACGGTTCCCGCCATCGAGGCGCCCACGACCTTGCGCAGGTAAGGCAGATCGGCTGTCTCTTCGTGCTGCATCGCTTCCACATCCCATTTCCCGTTACGCGGCCGTGCGTGGGTCAAGCCCGATCGTCACGGCGCGCGGGGATATGTTGCAGCGCATTCAAATTAACTCAAGTCGTTAGAATGGCTAGGGCGAGCCGAAGAGGTGCGTATCGGGAGAGAGCCGGCCGCCTCGAAAAACCGCTGGCGCCTAGCGGCTTGAGGTGATTCACTGCCTTTGCACGAGGGTGGAGGCGATGATGGCGGGACAGCCGAGTTTCTTCGATCTTTCGGACTGATACGAGGCGTTGAGCGCGGCAGGTGATCGGCTTGAACGGCTTGCGGCTGTCGTCGACTTCGAGGCTTTCCGCGGCCCGTTGGTAGCAGCGCTGCGGCGAAGTGTCCGCGGCAAGGGTGGCAGGCCGCCGTTTGATCCGGTCCTCATGTTCAAGATCCTCGCTGCAGGCGCTCTACTCG